>JAMCWY010000015.1 GCA_023480925.1 Patescibacteria group bacterium | reverse complement strand
CTTAATCCCCAAGACATCGAAAATCTGGTTTTAGCCAAAGGCGTCGGTCCTAAGACAATTCGGGCGCTCTCGCTGGTGGCTGAATTAGTTTACAAAGAGCCGGCCTCAAAAATCGATCCGGCCCGATACACCTTCATCGCCGGCGGCAAAGACGGTATCCCCTATCCGGTCGATCGCCAAACTTACGACGAAACAATCGAACTTTTCAACAAAGCCTTAATCAAATCGAAAAGAACCAATGTCGGATTCAAATCAAAATAAATTTTTCGGCGCCATCCATTTTGACCGAAGCCTGAAATTTTTAACCGCGGTCGTTGACAGCTATCAAGAAAAAATCGTCATCATCTTAATCATCACTGTCGGTTTGATTTTAATTTATTATCTTTTAAATTTTTTAATTCGGCGGCTGATTTTTTTTAGCCTCAAACTGAAAGAACATATCAACGCCACCAACATTCCAACCGAGCGAATTAAAACTTTGGACTCGATTTTCAGCTCCATCCTTAAATTTTTGCTTTTTTTTAGTTTTTTCCTCGCCCTCTTAAAAATTTTTGACATCCAGCTTTTGCCGATTTTGACCGGCGCCGGTTTTATCGGTGCGGCTTTCATTATTTCTTTCCAAGGTTTTATCCAAGACATCATCAAGGGCTGGGTTTTAATTTTTGAAGACCAGTATCGCAAAGGCGAATGGATTTTAGTCAACAATCTTTTCCTCGGCCAAGTCAGTGCTCTTAATCTTCGCACAACCATTCTCCAAGACCGGAACAAGAGCATTCACATTATTCCCAATAGTCAGATCAACTTTATTTCAAATCTTTCCCGTCACCTTAATCGAACCTCGCTTAATCTTTGGTTTAGCCAAGAAAAACCGTTTAAAGACGTGAAAACTAAGCTTGAAGACAATCTGACCGAACTGATCAAAACGCTCGATCCCGACATCCGGCCGGTAAGTTTTAGAGTTAACGGTCCGAAAAAATTCAACCAAACCGAGTATTCGGTTGAGATAACATTCAAATCAACCTACGGCCAAAAAGACAGAATCTTGGAACAAATTAGAGACTTTCTCATTAATAAAAAAAACGCGGCCGAACTTGGTCTAATTCGAGAGGAGTAAAATTTAATTTTTTTCTTGTCGTTATTTTCTAATAATGACACCACTTGGTTGGTCCGGTCGAACCCAAAGATGGAACTGATCTCAGGGTCGCGGCCGAAGGATTGGCGACCGGATAAGTTGAAACCGACGCGGTGTAATTTGTCGTTGAAGCGGTTATGCTTGTTGTGGTCGTGCCGCCAAAACTTGTTCTGACCGACAATAACGATATTTTTGGGCAACTGGAAGAAATATAACCATCTTGACTCAAATCAACCGAAACAATCAAAGTATACTTACCGCCAAAACTCGTGCCAACGACATAAGTATTCGTGCCCGGAACAAAATAGCCATTAGAATTAAAGCTGCACTGATTACCGGTCGTGCCGTAAGTATCATATAGTCTAAACCAGACTGGATTGCCGTTAGTATCAACCTCAAATAAGTAACACTGACCAACGGTATTGTTAGTCGTAAAAGAACCAGTCCCCCCGCTCAAAATATAACCTTGATCCGTATTATTTTGGACAAGTTCGCTGACACTGTGATTTGTGTTCAGACCGCCGCCGCCGACATCATAACCTTTTTGCCAAATAATATTGCCGTTCGCGTCAAGATCAAACACCACGACACCCGCAGAAACAGAACCAGCGTTGCCCGAACTAGCAACCAAGTACGTGCCTCCTTGGGGATCATTTGTTAAAGAAATAATTCTAAGATCTTTACCAGGATAATTGCCTGGATCTAAAGACAGACCAGGATATGTTTTCTGCCACTGAATGTTGCCGGCGCTGTCTAATTTAAAAAGAACAACATAACTGGGTGAGGAGTTTCCCTCTCTCGTTCCAAGAAGATAGCCACCGTCGCTTGTTTGAAGAATCGAATAAACGGAACCGGCCCCGTACTGTTCCTGCCACTGAATGTTGCCGGCGCTGTCTAATTTAAATAAACCAATATTAGGCCAAATCTCAGCCATAACGTAACCGCCGTCGCTTGTTTGAATAATATGACCGCTGTCAAAATAGTTAGTACCGCCATACCACTTTGACCACAAAAGATTGCCCTGAGAATCAAGTTTAAACACGATCCCGCCGGGATTCCAACCACCCCACCAGTATTGTTTGATCGGGCCAGTGACAACAAATCCGCCGTCGCTTGTTTGACGCACATCCATATCCAAAGTATTACTTATAGCATTTACTCCATAAGGACCATAAAATCTTTGCCATAAAACATTACCTTCGGCGTCTAAGCGCGCGACCCAGAATTGGCAAACCAAGTCGCCATTAACATAACCCTGGGGTTGACCGCAGCCGGTAACGATCGAACCGCCGTTGGTTATCGGCCTGATTTTTGAAATACTGCCAACCGGCGCGTTATAAATATTCGCCCAAGTAAAAGGGATGACGATTCTTTTCGTTCCAACCTCGTAAAACTCAGGCAAAAAACCATTATCATTTTCAGCCTTGATTTGATAAAGAGTTGATTGCGGTTTAAAATAAAAACTGAAACCGCTGCCATTGGTGACATAAGCGTAAAACTCCGCGAGCGAATTGGTTAGATTGTTGACTGGATCGATTGGCAAAAGGTTTAAATTTTGAAACCCGGCCGTGAAATTAATCGGCAGCCAACCAGTGCCGGAAGCATTTTGGAGAGTGGCCGCGCCAACGCAATGATAAGACCAACCGTTCGCCAACGAGGTCAGATTAACCGCCCAGGAAGAGCAAGTGGCGGAGCTATCGGGCAGAGAGAGATAGACGGTTTGGGTCTGGCCAAGAGAAAGACTTTGGTTAAAATTTTCCGCCGCGCTGACTGAAACCTGAATATTTTCAATATTATTCAATCTGGTCAAGTCTCTCATCTTGGCGAAAATTTCCTGCGGCTTCAAGATCAAGATAACGAAAGCGACAAGCGAAACGATAATTATCAAAACAATCAGGATTTCAATCAAAGTTAAGCCCCGATTAATTCTTTTTCTGATTTTATTAATCATAACTTAATCACTTGCTTTAATCTAAAAAATATTATAATAATAAAATTGTTTTAAATTAAACGACCGCTATACCTAAAATTATAATCTCAATTAAAATTTCGAGGCGATGACGGCGCCGCCGAGCAAAAAGAAGTCATTGTCTTTATTTTTTTCGTAAAAAACCGCGCTCTGACCCAAGGCGACGGCACGAATCGACTGAGCAAATTTCAACTCTTTTTTTCCCGGATCAAATTGGACTTGAACCAGCGGTTGACGATAACGAACCCGGACAAAAATATTTTCCAACATTTTTTGGCTTAATTTACTTGGATCAACCAACCAGTTAATTTTTTTTAATCTAATCGCTTTTGTCTTCAAAATCGGCTCAGTCGCCTTAGCCACGACCAAGATATTTTTTCTTGGTTTTTTCAAAGCGACATAATATGGTCCAAGTTGATTTTTTAAATCCAGACCGTGACGCTGGCCCTCGGTCAAAAAATAGTAGCCGGAGTGCTGGCCAATAACCTGGCCCCGACTGTTTAAAACTTGGCCAATCTTGATCGGTAAAAATTCTTTTAAGTAATCGTTTAAAGAAATATCGCCCAAAAAACAGATGCCCTGTGAGTCTTTTTTGGCAAAGTTTGGCAGGTTGAATTTTTTCGCCAACTCCCTGACCTCACTCTTTAGATAGTCGCCAATCGGCATCAAGATTTTTTTTAAGCGCGATCGCTTGATTCCCCATAAGAAATAACTCTGATCTTTGTTTTTATCTTTGGCCGTGTAGAGCCGACCCGATTCGATTCGAGCGTAATGACCCGTGGCTAAAAAATCGAAACCAAGCGGCTTTAACTTTTTTTCAATCAAATCAAACTTAATTAATCGATTGCACTCGACGTCGGGGTTGGGCGTTCGGCCCAAAGCGTACTCTTTAATCATCGGCCGGACAATTTTTTCTTCGTATTCTCGGCTAATGTCAAAAACGTAAAAAGGAATTTTCAAAATTTCGGCCACCCGCCTGGCCTCAACCTCATCTTCGGGTTGACAAAAACGGGAAAGTTTCAAGTGAACGCCAATCAACTTATTGCCATCTTTTTTAAGCAAGACGGCGGCTACGGACGAATCAACCCCGCCTGACATTAAAACCAAAATTTTTTTGTTTTTTGTTTTTTCAACCATATTGTTATTATATTCAATAAAAGATGACAAAATTAAAAAAAATCAGCGCCGGTATTTTGCTTTATCGCCTTAACCTTGGCCAAATTTCTTTTTTCTTGGTTCACCCGGGCGGACCGTTTTTCAAAAATAGGGACAATGGTGTTTGGAGTATTCCTAAGGGCGAAATCGATGACGAGATTGATTTTTTCTCAACCGCCTTGCGCGAATTCGAGGAAGAAGTCGGTTTAGCCCTGAAATTAAAACCGGCCGATCAACTTCTACCGCTCGAACCAATCGTCCAAAAAAACAACAAAATCGTTCAAGCCTGGGCCTGTTTGGAACCGACCGATCTGATTCCGACAAACTTTAAACCCAAGAGCAATTTATGCGAAATCGAATGGCCGCTCCGTTCCGGCCAAAAGCGACTGGTTCCCGAAGTTGATCAAGCCGAATTTTTCCCGAGCGCGATCGCCAAGATTAAAATCAACCCAGCTCAAATCAATCTAATCGAACAAGTTGAAAATTACCTCAAAGACAAGTGAGCGGTTTGTTTATTGCGTCAACAATAAAAATTTCATAATCTATTTTTATAAAATCGCTGGTCGAGAGCAAAAGCTGACGTTTTAACTGTTTTTACCAAAGCGACGTGCCGGTGAATAAAATCGTGTAAGCGGTTGGAATCGGCATCACGCCCCAGGGCGCCGGAATCAAACAAGCGCCGCCGGGTAAAGCTTGACCCAAAAGCCAAACCCCGGGCCGAATGGCGTACCATTCGTAGAGCCGCGCCCCCCAGGGGAAAAGATAATTTCCCGGCCGCGGCAAAGTTAAAGTCAAATCCAAGCCGTTAAGGCAAGGCGCAATTGAAATAATCCGGCCGCCAAAAGTTAAAAAAGCGAAACTTAAATTGGCCGTTAAAAGAAAAAAGCAAAAAGCCAGAGTTAAAATAAGAAAAATTTTTTTCATGGTCGGTTTAGAACTAATTTAAAATTAAATTAAATTACCTGACTCGATTATCATTCATATTTAATTATAACTTAAACGCCGATAACCCGAACCTCTTACTTCAAAAATGTTCTGATGATGTCTTTGTATAACTCTACTTGAACTTATCCAAGTAAAAATCATGGCTTTGGCAGTATCGCTCTTGGCCGTGCGGCTGACTCAACTTATTGTTCAGTTGTTTGTCGCACCTAAACACAAACATCAGCATCCTCCCGCCTATTTCAAAAGAGCAGAACGTCTTAATAATTACAATTTTTGATTTTTGCGCGCGCCTGGACTCGAACCAGGAACCGGGTGTGTATAAGACACCAGCTCTGCCAGTTGAGCTACGCGCGCTTATCGATTCAATCCGATTAATTTAATTATATTGCCATTTCTCCAACAATAACATTTTAAACGCGCGCCGATTAACAAACACGAAAATGAAATGAATGTCGCGATCGTTGTCTAAAACCCTCACACAGGTGGGATATCCGCTTGATGGTGTTGTGGTAACGGTCACTGAAAAGAATTTTTACCAACTTGACGAGTCGATTATCGATTGGGCAGTAGCCCACGGCATGTAGCCCCGCCGCCCACGCGAGAGCGCGGAGCCGATCAGAAAAACTTTCTTTTCCTTTTTAGAAGAATTTTTGGGTGGCGCGCGCAAAATCAGAAATGCAAGGAGTGTTTTTTCTTTTGGGGTTGTCGAGTAGAGCGAGGCGGTGGCGTGGCTTTCTCCGAGCGTCCGATTTAGTTTCGGGCCACCGCGCGCTCCGTGCGTGCGAAATATCAGCGATTTTGAAAATAGATGCGAGCTTGGTAAGATAGAGATTGGTGCCGAAGGAGGGAATCGGACCCCCGACGCCATGCTCTTCAGGCATGCGCTCTACCACTGAGCTACTTCGGCGATTATTTTAATTTTTATTTTTTAATCAAAGAAAAATTAGGTTTCAACCGAAATTTTTTTAAATGCTTCGCCTTGAACGCGCGGCAAGCTAATCATTAAAATACCGTTTTTAATCGAAGCCTTAATTTGAGAAAGGTCAACGTCGCGAGGCAAAATGATTGTCCGAGAAAACGGTCCCCAGTAGCAATCGCGGTAAAGATATTGTTCCGGTTTAACTGCTTCGGGCGGCAGGCGGCGGCCGCGGATAATAAGCATATCAACATGAACAAGAATTTCAAGATCGTCCATAGTCACGCCGGAAACAGTCGAGATAACGACAACGCGATTTTCGGTCTGATAAACATCAATACTCAACTGCCCCTCTTCTTCGTTCTCCAAATTAATTGGATGGGTGTAATCTAACTCGCTCATCTTTTAATTTAATTATATCAAACTCTTTTAAAACAAGAAAGAAGGCCGCCCAAAGAATTGGAAAGATGTAATAAATATTCTCGCCATTGTTCAAAGCAATCAAAAGATTATAACTTGAATGCAAGGCAACGGCGAAAACAAAGCTGATTAAAAATGGAAAAATCCGCCTTAGCTTTGAACTTTCGGCGTAACCAAAACCAATCAAAACCGAGGCGAGCAAATGAAGAAAATTCGCTCCCAGGAATCTTAAAATCGCGATAATAATCAAGGCAAACTGGCCGGCCAAGACGGAGTTGCAAAGAACGACAAAATTCTCAAAAAAAGCAAAACCAAGAGCGACCAAACCCATATCCGTCATCACCTCGATTGGCTGACGCTGGCCCTGCCAAGAAAAGACAAAAACGAAAACGATTAAAAATTTCGCCAACTCTTCGATCAGGGCGCTGTAAAAAAAATAGGCGGAGGGATTACTCTGATCAGTCAAACCAATTTGAGTCAAAAAGTTTTCGCCGAAATAACTCAGAATCAAGGCGCCAAAGCCAAGCAGAAAGATAAAAAACCAACGATAAAAAGATTCGTGATGTTTATCCTCTCTTTTGAGAAAACCGAGCCAAAGCCAAATAGGTAAGAAAGCTAAAACTAAAACATAAAGAAAATTTTTATCCTGGAAACAAACCAGTTGGCTCGCGAAACTAAACATTGTTTGTTATTTATTTTTTTAGAAACTGATCGATTGTTTTGGTCTCGGGCCAAGATTGAAGAAATAAAAGTTTTTTTTGGCCAAGATTTAACCAAAGCTGCTCGGTCAAAAATGGCATAAAGGGATGAAGAAGTTTAAGCGAATCAAAAATAACAAGCTCTAAAACCTTATCGTTGTTTTTGCCTGTTTTCGAACTTTCAAGATAAACATCGCAAAAACGATTCCAGAAAAATCGATAAATTGACTGCAAGGCGGGTGAAAATTCAAAATTTAAAATTTTCTTCTCGACCAAGTTAATAGTTTTTTTAAGATCTTTTAAAATTAATTGATCGGCCTTGGTTAAATTGCCATTGTCCGCGCGGCTTTCTTTGTTTTTGTCTTTAAAAATCTGGTAAAAACGAACGGCGTTCCAAACCTTATTGGCAAATTTCGAACCGGTTTCAAAATAATCTTCGTTAAAACGAAGATCCTGAGTTTGTTGAGCTTGCCAAATCAGACCGAAACGTAAAACGTCGGCGCCGTATTTTTCAACCAACTCGATCGGATCAATGCCCGTGCCAAGACTTTTCGACATCCGTTGACCGGCCTTATTCATAATGGTCGGATGAATAAAAACTTTTTTAAACGGTTCTTTGCCCTTGAAGTAAAAACCGGAAAAAATCATCCGCGTGATCCAAAGATGAAAAATATCCCGAGCCGAAGAAACAATATCGGCTGGATACCAAACCTGTTCTTTTTTTGAATACAAAATGGCGAAAGGCCAAAGAGCGGAAGAAAACCAAGTATCAAAAACTTCCTCCGTCCTTGACCAATTTTGTTTTTTACAAACGTTACAATTTGACTGCGGCTTCAAACGCGAGATCTTGTAAACATCGCTCTTATTTTTCAAACAATTCTGGCAAAACCAAACCGGTAATTGTTGACCCCACCAAATTTTTCTCGAGACGCACCAATCCCGAACGTTTTTCAACCAATCAAAATAAACTTTTTTAAACCGGTCCGGGCTAATCCTAACTTTTTTTTGCTTAACCGCCGCCTTAGCCAACTCGGCCAAATCTTTCATCTTTAAAAACCACTCTTTTGAAGGAATAACTTGAAGAGCGGTGCCGCAACGTTCGCAGTACGGCAACGAGTGTTGGTAGACTTCGATTTTTTCCAAAGCCTGGATCGCTTTTAATCGTTCGATAATTTTCTCGCGCGCTTCGAGCCAATCCAAACCGTTGAATTCCGGCAAGGAGTTGCAAATTTTAGCCTCCTGGTCAATCACCGATATCATCGGCAAGGAGTGACGTTGAGCGATTTCATAATCAATCAGACTGTGAGCCGGCGTTATCTTCAAAACACCCGTGCCAAAATTTGGATCAACCCGCTTATCCGCGATAATTAAAATTTCACGGTTGACCAGTGGCAAGATCGCTTTTTCGCCGAGATATTTTTGATATCGTTTGTCCGTTGGGCTAACAGCCAAGGCGACATCGGCCAAGATCGTTTCGGGCCGAGTCGTCGCAACAATCAAATCTTCGTTCGAACCGGCTTTAATTTTATAGCGGATGTAAAAAAGATTGCCGTTATTTTCGCGCCAATCGATTTCCAAATCGGACAAACTCGTCTGGCAACGCGGACAAAAGTTAATAGCGCGGTCATCGCGGTAGATCAAACCTTTTTTATAGTAGTGAATAAAGGCATCCTCGACGGTTTTGACGTACTCCTTATCCAGAGTAAATCTGATTCTCGACCAGTCGGGACTGATGCCAATTCGCTTGAACTGTTCAAGAATCAAGTCGCCGAACTGATCGCGCCAACGCCAAACTTCTTCGAGAAACTTTTTTCGGCCGAGATCAAATCGAGTCAAACCCTGTTTTTTTAATTTTTTCTCGACCACGTTTTGGGTCGAAATCGAAGCATGATCCGTCCCAGGCAACCAGATAACTCGGTCACCCTTAAAACGGTGATACCGAGCCATAATATCAATCATAGTATTTTCCAAAGCGTGGCCAAGATGAAGAACGCCGGTGATATTTGGCGGCGCGATTAGGGCGATAAAAGTTTTTTTGCCTTTTTGTTTTCCAACCTTAAAAAATGGCTGCCATTTTTCGTAAATCTTCCGCTCGATTTCTTTGGGATTGTAATGTTTAGCCGCTTCGGTCATAATTTATTATTATAAACTATCAGCGTCGGTTTGGGCCGAAGAATTAGACTGAAACCGCTTGAAATTACAGGCTTAATTAATGACGCTTTGGCGATAAACCGAATTGAATCGAGTAAAAATTAAAGATCCAAATTCGAATCAATATCCAAACTAAAACTTTCTTTTAGCTCAATTTTGTTTTTAAGAGCGAAATAACCGGCTAAGGCGACCTTAACGCCGTCATCGGTTTCCAAACCCTTGGCCGGAAAAAATATTTTTTTCTTAGGAAAAATTTTGATTAAAAACTTTCTTAAAGTTAAATTGGCGCTGACGCCGCCGCTGACCAGAATTGATTTCGGCTGAAAATTTTCCGCGGCTGATTTTAATTTAAAAATCAAAGATTCAAAAGTGGCCTTTTGGTAAGAACAAGCCAGGTCTTGTTTAATCTCCTGATTGAACCGATTAATTTTTTTAAGTTCATCAACCTTTTCGGCCAAAGCGGTCTTTAAACCGGAAAAACTAAAATTAAAACTTTTCTGCCTCGACATTGGCTGAGGCAAAGAAAAAAACGGTTTTCCTCTTAAAGCCAGTTTTTCCAAATTCGGTCCGCCCGGATAAGGCAGTTCTAATAAGCGGCCGGCCTTGTCCAAACTTTCACCAACAGCGTCGTCCAAGGTCTCGCCTAATTTTTTGAATCGCGTCAGCGAATCCATCGCTAAAAGTTCGGTGTGGCCGCCCGAGACGACTAAACCAAGAGCCGGAAAAATAATTTTTTTTAATTTTTGCCAAACCGCTTTTTTCTTTTTCGCCACCAGAACGGAATAAAGATGACCACACATATGATTAACCGGAATAATTTTTTTATCCAATTCTTCGGCGATCTTGATCACAAACTCTTTTCCGGCGATCAAGGCTGGCGGCAAACCCGGGCCAACAGCGAAAGCAATCGCGTCAATTTTTTTAAGATCGAATTTGTTTTTAATCCGCTCGTAAAGAATCGGCAAGTTTTTTCGATGAGCCCGGCTGGCCAAAATTGGGACAACGCCGCCATATTTTCGGTGAAGGCTAAATTGAGACCGTAACTCTTCAGCCAAAATTTTAACTTCGTCGGCGTCCGCATCGACCCGAAAATCAACCAGGGCCAAACCGGTTTCGTCACAAGTTGTCTCGATCGCCAAAATTAGCATCGCCAAATTATTTAAAATTATTTTGGTTAAATTTTGATTACGACCGGCAGAACCATCGGTCGACGTTTTGTTCGTTTAAACAAAAACTCGGCCACTTCTTCTTTCAACCGATACTTGATTTGTTCATCCTGAATGATTGGCGACTCCTCGCCCAAAAACCTAACGTTCTTTTCGATCACGCGTTTGATTAAATCCCTCGTTTCGCGCAAAAGCTCTTTCGATTCTTTCAGATAAACAAAACCGCGAGAAATAATATCCGGGCTGGTTCTGGTATCGCCGGTCTGACTGTCAACCGTCACGATCACGACAAAAATTCCGTCTTGGGCGAGCGTTTGACGATCGCGCAAAACAACTTCGCCGATATCGCCAACGCCCAAACCGTCAACATAAACAAGATTGGCCGGTTGACGCTCTTGGCTTAAAACAACCTTGTTCGATTTAACTTCGACCACGGAACCGTTTTGAGCGATAATGATGTTTTCTCGAGGAAGGCCAAGCTCAACGCCAATTTCCTCAACCGCTTTCTGCATATGAAAGTAGCCGTGAACCGGCATCAGATATTCCGGTTTGACCAAACTCGTAAATAATCTGATGTCATCGGCGAAGGCGTGGCCGGAAGCATGAATATCCATCATCTGGTAATGAATAATTTTCGCGCCCTGTCGGACTAAAACATCCTTTAAATCCTGAACGACATTTTCGTTGCCGGGAATGATTGAAGAAGAAAAAACAACCGTGTCGTTTGGAATAATCCGAAAGTAACGATGTTCGCGGTCGGCAATCTTGCTCAAGACCGAACCGTCTTCGGCCTGAGAACCGGTGCAAAAGATTGAAACCTGATGCGGCGGCATTTTTAAAGATTCCTCCGGCCGGATAAAAATGCCCTTGGGGTAGCTGAGATAATTAAGTCTTTTCGCCACCTCGGTGTTAATTTTCATCGAATGACCTTCGATCACAACCTTCCGGCCGTAAACACCGGAGAGATAAATTAACTGTTGGATTCGTTCAAGTAAAGAAGCGAAAGTCGCGGCGATAACCCGACCTTTTGCTTTCTGAAAAATCAACTCGAGGTTTTCCATAATTTTTCTTTCCGAGACAAGATGGCCGGGATTATTGGCGTTAGTTGAATCCATCATCAAAACCTTAACGCCCTCTTCGGCCAATTGGACAACGCGGCCCAGGTCGGCCGGCTGATCAAAAACCGGCGTAAAGTCTATTTTAAAATCGCCGGTGTGCATAATATTACCGACCGGCGTTTTGATAAAAAAGCCAAGCGAGTCGGGAATGCTGTGATTAACGTGAAAATACTCAATCGTAAAATGGCCAAGCCTAATCGGCCGATAGCCGGTTTTTTTAATTTCCTCAATCGCGGGTTTAACCGCTTCGGGGAAATCGGCTTGACGTTTAAGAATTAGGCCCTTGGTCAGAGGCGCGGTGTAAATAATCGGATTGCCAATTTTTTCAAGCAGGTAAGGCAAGGCGCCAATGTGGTCGTAGTGGCCATGCGTGATTAGGATCGCCAAAATGTTCTCCTTGTTTTTTTCCAAGTACTCGGTATTGGGAATGATAAAATCTATTCCAGGCATAATTTCCGATTCCGGGAAACCGATGCCAACGTCAATAATGATTATTTCCGATTGACCATTTTTTTGCCGCCACTCGAGCGCGGTCAGATTGCGACCAACCTCTTCCAAGCCGCCGAGCGGGATAATTCTTAAAACGCCATCAATTGGTTCTTTAATTATTTCCTTTTTCGACTTCGATCGAGCTTCTCTTTTGATTTTTTCCAAAACAATTGGATTTGCCATTGCTATTTATTTTTTATTCTCAACTTCAAGTTGCGACGAATAAACTTTTTAGCCGCCGGATCTTTGATCGGAAGGCTAAAGATTAAATTAATTTCAGACTGGATCAATTTTTAACTTTGATCGCTTTGGTGCTGAGGGTGGGAGTCGAACCCACATCCTTGTTACCAAGGACAAGGCCCTGAACCTTGCGCGTCTGCCAATTTCGCCACCTCAGCAAAATTAATAAGTTTTAATACGTTATTATTTTAATTTTTTATTTCAATCTTCTTAATTCGAACTAATCTTGACTTGGCTAATTTTATTGCCGGAAGTTAAAACTGTCGTCTTGAAACTTTCGCCAACGATGTTAATCGTGGTGGACGTTCTGACGGTTGTTGACTGAACTAAAACAATTGAAGTGTTGGCCGAAGTCGTACTGATTAAATAATTAACCGAACTGCCGTTAAAATTGATCGTTGTCGTCGCCGTCGTCGTGCCCGGCTGGGCGGCGATTTGTTCCAAAGCTAGCTCTAAGCCGGAAAAAGCGGCGGCCTTCGCCTGAACGCTCTGGATTAAAGCCTGACCGTTCGAAACTTCGTTAACCAGCAAAGAGTTTAAACTAATGACGAAAAATAGAGCGATCAACAAAAATATCAAAACGATACCGAAAAGGACCTGACCCCGATTTTTTATCTTGACCATTGATAAATCGTCGTTGTCGCGAACTGACTTAATTGCTTTCCAACATCAGCCAAACCTAAACCGAATTGAATCGTCCGACCGACTGGCATAATTTGGAAATTAGTCACGCTCACGGTTGGATCTAAAATCGGCAGCTCGATCGAAGTCGAAGTTGTTTGCTCTAAAAGATAAATCGTCTGATTCGAACCGTCGAATCTCAACCAACCGATCGTATCGTTCCAAGCGTCGCCAACCAAAGTGCTGGTCGAGTCGCTGACGCCGTAATTACTGCCGTTAAAATGAATCCAACCAACCAAATCGTTCCAACCATAACCACTCAAAGCGTTAGTGGTTCCGTTTTCGCAAACGCCGTAAACCGGTTCGGTCGGATCAGCCTCGCGCCACTTCAACCAACCGATCACGGGCGACCAGCTGTAACCGCTGTAAGCGTAACCGCTGATCGGCGTTGAAGAAGCGGCGGTCAAACAAGAAGTTGAAGCGACCCGGATAACGTCATAATTGCTGCTGGCGCAAACGCCAAGGTCGGCGCAGTTAAGGCTGAGGCCGCCGGCTTGATAAAGCCAGCCATAACCGGAAAGAGCGCCGCCCGCTCCGATCGAGTTAGCTTGGCTCATTCGAATTTCCTGGCTTGAACTGGGCGTGAAAATAAAATCAATACCCCAATCCGGCAACAAAACAACTTTATCGGCAATAGCCGCGTCGTTAGCTAAACGTTGAAAAACCTTGTCCGACTCCGACCGCAAAAACATTTTATTTTGATAAGAACTGCTGTAAGTTAAAAACCGACTCAAGATCGGGAAAAGAATGACAATCAAGATCATCAAAATGGCGAAGTAAATTAAAATTTCAATCAAGGTAAAACCAGCCGGCCAATTTAATTTTTTTTTCTTTCTCTTTGCTTTCGTCTTGACTGGTCTAATCATCGGCCTTAATTTATTTTTTTATCGCCATTTGGTAATAATTAAATCGCTCTCGTAAGTTTGATTGCCGTCATTGACATAAAGATTTAACTGTTTAACATTATTAGGTCGAGCCGGAGTAAAACTTAAACTACCAAGACTAAACCAACGAGTATAATTTGAATTATTCAAAGAAACCTGCTCCTGGCCCGTGGCGAACCGCCAACTCGTGCCGCTGGCAAAAAAATAATAATTGGTGTTAGTGGCCAAACTATTAAGATCGCTAAAATTATTTCCTTCCGCCTCGGCGATACTTTGATAAGAAGTTAAAAGCGACTGAACGTTTTCGACGTTGGCGCCATAAGACAAAACCTCCGGCATTAGAAACAAACTGGCCATGGCCACGAGAATAATAATAACCAAAACAACGACTGAAACAAGAATCTCGACCAATAACTGACCCTTTACTTTATTTTTCCGCCTTGAGTTAATTGTTTATTGTTGATGATTAATTGAGTCAAATTTTGAGGGACTTCTTGATAAACGGAAAATTCCATTGTAGCATAACCTCGGCCCTGTGTCAAAGAACGCAAAACCGTGACATAACCAAAAACTTCAGCCAACGGCACCTTCGCTTTAATCACCTTCAAGTTGCTCCGATCGGAGACTTCTTCGATTCGAGCTCGACGCGAAGCCAAATCGCCGGTGACATCGCCGATAAATTCAGCCGGGACATTAACTTCGATTTGCATAATCGGTTCGAGCAATACCGGCTTAGCCATTTTTACTCCTTCCTGAAAACCGATCGAACCGGCAATTTTAAAAGCCATCTCCGATGAGTCAACTTCGTGGTAAGAACCATCGCGCAAAGTCACCTTAATGTCTCTGATCGGATAGCCGGCCAAAACACCCTTATCCATCGCCTCACGCACGCCCTTTTCAACCGCCGGAATGTACGACTCGGGAATAACACCGCCCTTGATCGCGTTGACAAATTCAAAACCAGCGTCGCGTTCAAGCGGTTCAAGCTTCATAACGACGTGACCGTATTGGCCCCGACCGCCGCTTTGACGAATATACTTACCTTCGGCTTCGTCGACAACTTTCGTGATTGCTTCGCGGTAAGCGACCTGAGGTTTGCCCACGTTGGCTTCAATCTTAAAACTCCGCTTTAAAATATCAACCTTAATTTCCAAATGAAGTTCGCCCATACCGCCGATCAAAGTATCGCCGGTTTCTTGGTCAACCCGAATCCGGAAGCTTGGATCTTCATCCATTAACGATTTAAGTCCCAGGCCCATTTTTTCCTGATCAGATTTCGTCTTCGGTTCGATCCTTTGCCATATAACCGGCTCCTTAAATTCAATCTTTTCCAGAATAATCGGTTTTTGGGCATCAGCCAACGTCTCGCCGGTCTGAACTTCTTTTAAGCCGATGATCGCGCCGATGTCGCCGGCGAAAAATTCTTCAACTTCTTCCCGGTGATTGGCGTGCATTCGAACGATCCGGCCGGCTCGAACAGTCTTGTTGGTGTTAACATCAAGAACCGAATCGCCTCGGCGCAAAACGCCGGAATAAACTCGCAAGTACGAAAGCGAACCAATAAACGGATCAACCATAATTTTAAAAATCAAACCGGCGAACGGCTCTTCGTCAACTTGACGCCGCTCAATCTCGACCATTGTTTTTGGATCAAAACCTTTAATCGGCGGCAAGTCGGCCGGCGAAGGCAGATAATCGATGACGCCGTCCAAAACCAATTGAACGCCCTTATTTTGTAAAGAAGAACCGGCGTAGACCGGGACAAGATCATAATTTAGAGTCGCCCGGCGCAAAGCTTGTCTGATCTCGCTTGGATTTGGATCCTGACCGCTTAGATGTTTTTCTAAAAATTCTTCGTCCGTCTCGGCGATTTTTTCCAAAAGACGGCGATGTTCTTTCTCCGCCTCGGCCTTAAAATCATCGGGAATTTCTTCAAGCCGAATCGTCTCGCCCAAGTTGCCGTCGAAATAAACCGCTTTCATTCTAATTAGATCGATAATCGCTTTAAAGTTTTCCTCCAAACCGATCGGCCGGGTAATCGCGACCGCGTTCGGCGTCAATTTTTCCTGGATTGATTTTAACGAATCTTCAAAACTCGCGCCCATCCGGTCAAGCTTGTTGATAAAACAAATTCTCGGCACATTATACTTGTCCGCTTGGTGCCAAACTGTTTCCGATTGCGCCTCAACGCCTTGAACGCCGTCAAAAACGACAACGGCGCCGTCGAGAACTCGCAAAGATCTCTCGACTTCGGCGGTAAAATCAACATGGCCAGGCGTGTCGATAATATTGATTTTATACTCGCCCTGTTGCCGTTCCTCGCGCGTCGCGACGGTTTTGATGTAGCTCGGACTCCAAAAACAAGTCGTCGCGGCCGAGGTGATGGTAATGCCTCGTTCTCGCTCTTGCGGCATCCAATCAGTCACGGTCGTACCTTCATGAACTTCGCCGATTTTATACGAGACGCCGGTGTAGTACAAGACCCGCTCGGTTGTCGTTGTCTTACCTGCGTCAATATGAGCGATGATGCCAATGTTACGGGTTTTCTCGATTGGATAGATTCTCTCCATTTTTAGCCTGACTAGCTTGAATGACTTAGTTTGTCTAAATTAATTGATTGATAAAATTAAAAACCGACTTTAATGTTTAATCGAAGTTAAATTTAATCTAAGTTTGAATTTTTAAAAATTCAAACAAGACCACGATCAAATTAAGTTCGCCTAATTCGTCTTCCGTTTGCCCCACCAAGAAAAATGGGCGAAGGCTCGATTTAATTCAGCTAATTTTTGAACATCTTCTTTCTTCTTGATCGCCGCGCCTTCGTTCTTGCTCGCCGCGATTAGCTCATCGGTCAAATTCAAGTAGGTCTGCCTGCCTTTTTTCGCTCGGGCCGAACTAATCAACCACTTGACCGCCCGAGAAAATCTCCTTTCATTTCGAACGATTCTCGGCACCATGTAGGTGGCGCCGCCGATTCGCCGAGGCAAAACTTCCATAGCCGGACCGACATTTTTAATCGCCTCTTGAAAAACCTTAAAGCCGTCTTGGTTGGTTTTCTTTTTAATCTCGTCCAAAGCTTGATAAAAAACTTTCTGAGCCTTGGTCTTCTCGCCCTCTAACATCAGATTGTTGATAAATCTCGTCACTGCGATACTGTTGTAAATCGGATCGGGCAACCAATTTTTCTTTTGTTTAACTGGACGACGCATTTTTATTTTTTAATTTTAATTTTCGGATTTAATTATAAATTACGCTTTTGCTTTTTGTTTTTTCGCGCCATACAACGATCGGCCCTGTTTTCTCGTTTCAACACCGCCGGTGTCATAAACGCCTCGAACAACATGATAACGAACGCCGGGCAAATCCTTGACCCGGCCGCCGCGAACCAAAACAATCGAGTGTTCTTGAAGATTATGGCCGACGCCGGGGATGTAGGCCGTTACCTCCTTGTTGTTGCTCAATCTAACCTTGGCCACTTTCCTCAGGGCCGAGTTCGGTTTTTTCGGCGTCATCGTGTAAACGCGAACGCAAACGCCGCGTTTAAAAGGCGACGCTATAAACTTATCCTTTCTTTTATTGGTGTTATAAATTGAAAGCAGGGCGACTGAACGGGATTTCTTTTTATTCGCTCTTCGTTTATTTTTAACTAACTGGTTAATCGTTGGCATTTTTAAATCAAATAAAAATCCAAAACTCCTGGTTTTTTCTTAATTTTTCTTTTACTAAAAACCAAATTCTTAATCTAATCTTTATTATACAATATTTTGATCATAACTATCAACAAAAAGTCCGATTCAGTTGTAAAACCAAATAAGACAAAGATAAGCCGGATTCTGTTTTAGCGGTTATTTATCTAAGCCCCGAAATTGCTTTCAGGGTCAAGCGGCACTCCCAACGCTTTCTTTCCGGAAGCCAAATTTAAAAGCGGAATGGCGAACATTAACCAAAAAATCCTTTGACAAAATTCCGAAGAGAAAGCGTTGGGCGCGGCCTTGCGCCCAAGTTGAAAAGGCCATTTCGATCAATCGCTTGATCGAAAAGAACGGCAGCCCCAAAACGAATTTTTGGACATCCGTTCACTTTTCACATTTGCCCGAAGGTCGTATCGTCTCTGTGGCCTTAGCTGAAACTCACGCCCCACTTTCTTTCGAAAGAACTTTTGCCGACGATCGAACAAGCTCGAACGGCCGGCTGGGTGTCCGGACTTTCCTCTCGACCAAAGATCGAGCAACCACTTCTTTATCTTAAGTTTAATTATAAACCATTTTTAAAATTTTCAACCCGAATCACCTACAATAGGTTATAATAAAAAAATTTCCGGCTGAACCGAACAATGAAAAACATCGTTATTATTCCGACCTATAACGAAGCTTCGAACATTAAAGAGTTGGTTGGCCAGTTGTTGAAACCGACTCGGACCAACCTTGATATTTTAATTATTGACGACAACTCTCCTGATGGAACGGGCCGGATCGCGGACGGACTCAGTCAGCAGTCAGAATTTGTTCAAGTTCTCCACCGACCCCTAAAACAAGGATTCGGCCCGGCTTATCTGGCCGGCTTTAAAAAAGTTCTAAATCAAAACTATGATTTGATTTGTCAAATGGATGCGGACCTTTCTCATCGACCAGCCGACTTACTTCGTCTGATCGATCAAGCGATCTTAACAAAAAAATTCGTCATTGGTTCACGTTACGTCTATGGCAGTCGAATCAATAATTATAACAAAAAGAGATTATTTTTAAGCCGGAGCGCGAACTATTACTATAAAATAACGCTTCGACTGCCGGTGAACGATTTAACCAGCGGCTTTCGTTGTTTTTCCCGAAAATTGCTTCGACAAATCCAACTTGAAAATTTTTTTTCCAATGGTTACGGTTTTCTGGTTGAATTTGCTTACCGAGTCAATCAAGCCGGTTTTGGTTTTGTCGAAACGCCAATCACTTTTGTTGGTCGAAAAAATGGCCAATCGAAATTAACCTCGGCAATTGTCAAGGAATCGCTTTTTTTGCCTTGGCACTTAAAATCAATTAAGACGTTCTGAATTTGGACGATTTGGATGACTTCGAAATTTTAATGAAACCGCGTTTTAGAATTGATTGGAAAAATAAATTATCGGCAAACAAACTTGAACAAGTCTGTTTTTTATTTTTATTGTTGTCGATCGCGATTTATGTTTTCCTTTTTATCCGCCAAGCCTTTTATCTTTACGCGCGTTTTGCCTTGACTGCCTTTGACTTGGGCATTTTTGATCAAGCCGTTTGGTTGATAAGTAAATTTCAGCCGGCTTTTGACACGGTTCGGGGTATGAATATTCTAGCTGATCACCTTAGCCTCAGCCTTTACCTACTCGCGCCGCTTTATTGGATTTGGAGCAATGTCAAAATACTTTTGATCGTCCAAACTTTGGCTTTGGCTTTGGCTAGCCTGCCCCTTTATCTCTTCTCGAAAAAGAAAACCGGCTCGGCGCCCTTGGCTTTACTTTTCGCCCTGGCTTATCTTCTTTACCCCGCCTTGGAGTGGATAAATACTTTCGACTTCCACCCGGAAATTTTTGTCGTTCCTCTTCTATTAACCGCCCTTTACCTCCTTAGCCTCAAACCTCGTTTCTCTTTTAACGATCAACGTTTTGTTTTCTATCTAGTTTGTTTATTCTTGATTGCCGCGACAAAAGAAACCGCGGCGTTAACAATTATCCTCCTTGGCCTTTACGCTTTTAAAACTGATCGCCGGATTGGTTGGCTAACCTTATTTTTTGGTTGCCTCGCTTTGACCGCCGCTCTCTTAATTCTTCAACTCTTTCACCACGGCCAACCATCGCCTTACTTCTGGCTTTACTCTCAATTTGGCCAAACGCCCTTAGCGATATTTAAAATAATCTTGACCCAACCATTAAAAATTCTAAACTATCTCAATAATAAACAAAACTGGTTTTACTTCTTTGATCTTTTCGGACCGCTTCTTTTTCTGCCGCTTTTCGCTCCTGAAATTTTTGTCTTGACTCTGCCCATGTTACTTTTGAATTTGCTCAGCCGACGAATTTTTATGCATACGATTTATTATCAGTACGCGGCGTTCCTCATCCCGTTTATTTTTATCGCCGCCGTCGTTGGTTTTCAACGAATCCGAGATCGAGGCGATAAAGATTGCGGCGGCGCTTTCACTTTCTTACTGAGTATTTTGTTTCTGACCGCTTTGATCTTTGGTTTAAGCCAAAGTCCTTTTTATCTTTCCGGGTCAAACTGGCCTCTGGTCCAACCATTAAGTTCTTATCAATCAAAGCAAATAAATAAATTATTAAAAATCATTCCGGCCAACGCCTCGGTTTCCGCTCAAGCCGCCCTTGTTCCTCACCTTACTCATCGCCGCAAGATTTATCTTTTTCCTAATCCTTTTTACCAAACCGCTTATGGCAACAGTGTTCAAGTTTTGAGACAGCAATTAGGTTTTGGTTACTCGCCGATTTCCGCGAAAGAACTTGATCAAACTTTCGCTCGTTCTACGATTGAGTATATCGCCTTAGTCCAGATCGGTCCAACCTTCCCTCTTTTGAAAAACGATTACCAGTGTTTGGTTTTAGCTGCGCTCAAAAGTAAAAATTATGGCATTGACGCGATTAACAGCAGCGCCATTATTTTGAAACGCGGCGCTAATTATCAAAACGGTTTAAAAATCTTAAGCCGGGAAACGGGCGTAACCGTTCGCCAATCAACCGATCTGAAAAAACTCCTGCCGCCTTGTTCAAACTGATTAGATAAACTTAATCAGTTGATTCAAACTCGCTCGAACCGAGGCCAAAAAAAGACGGTGGTCAAGATAGATAATTTCAGATTATTTTGTTTGTTGTTTTTATCCGATTTAAATATTGATTATTTTTTGGCGGGGCGAGTGAAATTAGATTAAAATAAACTAATGTATGCCAAAGTTTATTCCGCCACGTTAGTTGGTCTTCAAGGCCGGCTGATCGAGGTTGAAGCCGACGTCCTTAACGGCTTGTCTTCTTTTTCGATCGTTGGCCTGCCCGACCAAAGCATCAACGAGTCGAAAGAAAGAATCGCCTTGGCCATTCGCTCAATCAAAGCCAAGCCGCCGCTCAAGTTTAATAAAAAGACGATCGTTAACCTCGCCCCGGCCGATTTAAAAAAAGAGGGACCGATTTTGGACTTAGCCATCGCCGTCAGTTTTTTGATCGCCTCGGGCCAATTGATCAAACCAAAAAAAAAGATTTTATTCTTAGCCGAGCTTGGTTTAAACGGCCGTTTGAGAAAAGTCAAAGGCGCCCTGCCGATCATTCTAAGCTCAACCAAAGAAAACTTTGATGAAATTCACCTACCTCAAGAAAATTATGAAGAGGTAAAATATTTAAAAAACCAGCCTATATTTTTATTCAACAATCTCCAAGACTTGATCGCCCACCTTGAAGACCGCCAGATCGAAGAACCACTTCAAGCCGAAGAGTTTAAGTCTGAACCGGACGAGACCGATTTTTCTTTTCTCAAAATTCCCGAACACATTCTTCGCGCTTTGATTATCGCCGCCGGCGGCAAACACAACCTCCTCCTTTACGGCCCGCCCGGCACGGGTAAAACCTTAATCGCCCAAAACATCGTCTCGCTCTTGCCCGGTCTGACTTACGCCGAGGCGATCGAAGTTTCCAGCGTCCAAAGCGCGATCGGCCAGTTTGACCAATTTAAAACCAGGCCGCCGTTCCGCAACCCTCACCACTCCGCCTCGGCCATCGCTATTTTAGGCGGCGGCCAAACGCCCAAACCGGGCGAAATCAGCTTGGCTCACCATGGCGTTCTTTTTTTTGACGAGCTGCCGGAGTTTCACCGCGATGTTCTTGAAGGCCTGCGCGAGCCGCTTGAAACGAACGAGATCACGGTCAGTCGATCGAAACAAACCTTGAAATTTCCGGCTCGGTTCATCTTTATCGGCGCTTACAACCCCTGCCCCTGCGGTTTTTACGACGATCCGGAAAAAGAATGCGTCTGTTCCGCCGTCGAGATCAGACGCTACCGCAAAAAAATCTCCGGGCCGCTTCTTGATCGAATGGATATTTTTTTAAACATCCCGCGCCAAAAAAGCGCCGAGATCTTTAAAGAAAACAAGATTAACGTGGCTAAAACTAAAACGCTTATTAATGATCTGCGTTTAAAGCAAGAAGAGCGTCAGGGCAAGGCCAATGCCGAGCTCAAACCCAAGGAGCTAAAAGAATTTTGTCTCCTCGAATCGGCCAGCCAAACTTTACTCGAAACCGCGGCGGATCGGTTTCGTCTCTCCCTTCGCGGCATTCATAAAATTTTAAAAATTAGCCGAACCATCGCCGACCTCGATCAAACCGAAACAATTGTGCCAGCGGCTGTCGCCGAAGCGATTCAGTACCGTTTTCAAAACGATGATCAAACCTGAAAAAAAATTTCGGCTCAGTCAAAACAAAAATAAAGTTAAAAATAAAAAAATAATCGTCCGGGTTGATTTCAATGTTGATTTCGCCCAGGGTCGGATTTTTGACTGGCACCGAATCGAGAGCGTTAAAAAAACACTGGCTGAACTTGAATCGGCTGGCCAAATAATTTTAATTAGTCACTGGGATAATCCTCAGCCCGGATCAAGGGCGGCGAAAAAATTTTCTTTCAAAAAAATTTTACCTCAAATTGAAAAAAGATTAAGGCTTAAAATTGGTTTTTTAAAAAATCCCGACGAAAGACCAAAAGCAAAAATCAATCTTCTCGAAAATCTCAGATTCTGGCCGGGCGAAAAATTAAACGATCGAAAATTCGGCCGGCGGCTGGCTCGCTTGGCCGATATTTATATCAACGAAGCCTTTTCCGCTTCCCATCGCCGGCACGCCTCGATTGTTCAACCGCCAAAATTTTTGCCCAGTTACATCGGCCCCAATTTCGAAAACGAACTAAAACAGCTCAACCAAATTTTTAAACCGAAACGGCCGTTAATTTTAATTTTAGGCGGAGCGAAAATAAGCACGAAACTGCCGCTGATTATTCATTTTCTCAAAAAGGCCGACTTGATTATTCTTGGCGGCGGTCTAGCCAACACCTACCTCAAAGCCAAAGGTGCTCAAGTCGGCCAATCTTTGATTGAAGAAAAAACTTTAACCAAAGTCAAATCGATTGATTCGGCCAAAATTATTTTGCCAACCGATTTTATTTTAGCGAACAAAAAAGAAACGGGTCTTGATAAAATTAAACCGACCGACCGAATTCTTGATCTGGGCCGAGCCAGTCTTGAACTAATCTTAACCAAAATCAAATCGGCCGAGACGATTGTTTGGAACGGCCCGCTCGGTTACGTCGAAAACAAATCGTTCCAAAATGGGACAAAGACGTTGGCACAAGCTTTGGTCAAAAATAAAAATTTCGTCTTAGTCGGCGGCGGCGACACGATTGCTTTTCTTAACCGGCTTGGACTTATCAATCGGTTCAAACGCGTCTCGACTGGCGGCGGGGCGATGCTCGAATACTTGGCCAAAGAAAATTTAATCGGTCTCGAGGCGATCTTAAAAAGCGGCCGAAAAAAATTCCGACCGATAAGCCGTAATTTATAATAAAATAATATTCAGGATAAAACGACGATCAATTAAAATTTTATCTGGGTAAAAATTCAATGGAGCAAAAACCAAAAAAAAGGGCGTTAAAACGAAGTTTTCGTTCGGCCGGATCCGGTTTTTTTTATCTAATTCAAACCCATCGGCACTTTTTGATCGAAATCCTTTTTAGTGGCTTGGCTGTCGCCCTTGGTTTGGTCTTACGAATCAGTCTGGAAGAGTGGTTTGTTATCTTCATTTTAATCTTACTTGGCCTTGTCATCGAAATGCTTAATACCAGCATCGAAGAACTCGGCAACGCCATCACGACCGACTTTAATCCGGAAATCAAAAAAGCCAAGGACATCGCCGGCGCGGCCGTGCTTTTGTTTGTCATTTTTAGCGTTGTCATCGCCGTCCTTGTTTTTCTGCCAAAATTTTTTATTTTTAATCCTTAAGCAATGAAGACGAAAAAAATTATTTTTTTCCTGATTGACGGTCTGGCCGATCCGGCCGGGCCGAAGACACCTCTGGCTTTGGCTCGGTCTAAAAATATCGGCCAATTGCTTAATCGAAGTTTTTTGAGTTGGACCTTGCCCTTAAACAAATCAAGCTGGCCCAAAGACGGTTATGCCAGCGTCAGTCAAGACGCCAATCTTGGTCTTTTGGGTTATTCGGTTAAAAAAATTCATGTTCGGCGCGGGCCAATCGAAGCGATTGGGAGCGAGATTGCCTATAAAAATTCCGATCTTGCCTTTCGAATTGATTTTGGCAGCGTTGACGCCAATCTTAAAATCATTGACCGCCGGGCCGGTCGAAACAACTGGGGCGTTAAAAATTTGGTCGCCGATCTAAATAAAATACCATTTTTAGTTCCTTTTCGCCTCTACTCAACTTATGGCCACCGCGGCGTTTTAGTTTTCAAATCAGATCCGAATAAAAATAAATTTAAATTATCGGATCAAATCTCAAACGCCGATCCGCTTTCAACCAACAAAAAAGTTCTGCCGATTAAGCCATTGGTTCGAGACAAAAATTCAATCAAGACGGCCGACCTGGTTCAATCGTTCTTAAGCGTCAGCCACGACTACCTCGATCGAAATCCCCTCAATCAAAAACGTTTGGCCAAAAAACTTTTTAAAATTAATTTTCTCCTTGCCCGCGGCGGCGGCGTCGGTCTGCCTCGAATAAAAAATTTTTTTCAGCGCTTCAACTTTAAAAGCGGTCTGGTTGTCGCTGAAAATGGCGTAATCAAAGGAACCTGCGAACTAGCCGGATTTAAAACATTAACCGTGCCGGAGCTAAAAAAAGAATCGGACCAACTCGAATTTATCTTTAAAGCGGTCTTAAATAACCAAGTTAGGGCCGACATCACCTACGTCCACCTTAAAACCGCGGACGAGGCCAGCCACGACAAAAATCCGGAAAAGAAAAAAATGTTTTTTGAAAAATTCGATCTTGCTTTCGGCCAGTTGATTAAAAAACTTAACCTCGATGATTTTATTTTCGTCATTACCGGCGATCATATTACCAACTCGAAAACCGGTCAACATCAGTTCGGTCCCGTTCCGATTATTTTTTTCAACAACCAAATTAAATCAAACCGGCCTCGGGCTTTTAGTGAAAAAGAGGCGCTCCGCTTCAAACAAATAAAAAACGACTCGATCTGGCGTTATCTTAAAAATCTCAGTCTATAAATTCAAATCTCCAGACCTGGGGAAAATTCTGGCTAGAACCTATCTTTAGAGTTTATTCGACAGCCCTAAAACAATCCTTAAAAATTAAACAAGAATCCCGACTTCTTTAGACACGACTTCCCGACGCGATCGCGGCTGGATTAAAACTGAGTTTAAAAGTCGGAATTAGATAAATTTCATCACGCCAAAATTTTGAGTTCGATATTTGGGATAAATTCGATCAGAAACAAGTGGGAAGAATCATTTAAAATGATAATAGAATGATTTTTAAAAACAAAAAAATTTTAATTTTCGGTCTGGGCCGATTGGGCGGCGGCGTTGCCAGCGTTAAGTGGTTTAATCGGCAAAAAAGCAAAATTTTAATCACCGACCTTCAAACAAAAGAAAATTTAGCCGACTCGATTAAGCGCTTGCGAAAAATTAAAGCGACCTATATTCTTGGTCGGCATCGGTTTAAAGACATAGGTTGGGCTGATTTAATTGTCGTTAACCCCGGCGTTTCGTTTAAAAATAAATTCATTCAGTTCGCCCGAACCAAAAACAAACAAATTGAAAACGATTGCTCTTTGTTTTTTCGATTAAGCCAAAACGACATCATCGCCATAACCGGGACGCGAGGCAAAACAACGACTTCGACTTGGACGAATTTTTTTCTGACCCGGCTCGGATTTAAAGTCAGTTTCGGCGGCAACCAGCCGGATCAACCCCTGCTCAAGATAATCGACCAAACGAAAAAAACCGATCTGAGCGTTGTCGAACTATCTTCGTTCCAGCTCGAATTTTACCGAATGAACCAACCCAGCCCAAAAATCGCCCTAATTACCAACATCTCAACCGATCACCTTAATCGTTATCAAAATATGAAGACGTATGTCTTAACCAAGGCAAAAATTTTTCAAAACCAAACACCGGCCGACTTTTTAATTTTAAACCGCGATGATAACTGGACCGAGTTGTTGCTTAAACAAAAGCTAAAGAGTCAAATTTATTTTTTTTCGCTTAAGCCTTTAACCAAATCAGCCAACGGCCTCTTCGTCAAAAACAATTTTATTTATTTCCAATCGAACCGAAAACTAAAAAAACTTTTTTCGGTTAAAGAATTTAGGTTGAACTGGGGCGAACACAACTTGGCTAATCTTCTCGCCGGCCTTTTGACCGTTTACGTTTACGGCCAAATAAAAGCCGCCGCTGTTTTCAATCCCAAAAATCTGAACCGAATTAAAACCAATCTGAAAAATTTACCTCGAATCAAATTTCGCCAAGAAGTTATTTTCAAACAAAAAAATCTAATTGTCATCAACGACAGTGCCAGCACTAGTCCGGCCGCGACCATTCAAGCCCTAAATCATTTTGGGACCAAAAATATGGTTTTAATCGTCGGCGGCACGGATAAAAATCTCGATTTCAAAAATTTGACCTTGACGATTAAAAACCGGCTGGAACCAAAACAACTAATCTTACTTAACGGCAGCGCAACAAAAAAATTAGTCCATCAACTCAAAAAAATCGGCCTTGAGATCGAAGAAAAAAATATTTGCGAACAATTAGACGATTGTTTCAAAAAGGCGTTGGCGGTTAAGTTAAACCAAAAAATTATTCTCTTCTCGCCGGCCAGCGCCAGTTTTGAAAAATTTAAAAACGAGTTCGATCGCGGCGAAAAATTTAACCGCTTGATCAAAAACTTGTTTTCGCCTCAGCCTTAAACTTAAAAACAAAAACCGACCAGGCCTAATCGCAAACAAACCAAAACCCGTTGATTTTATGACGAGGCGATATTTTAACTTATGGTTTTAAATTTAATCAAGCCAGCCAAAGACTGCCACGGTCAAAATTAGAAACCGGAAAAACAAATTTAGCCGACGATTTCAAACAGCCGCCGCAGTTAAATCTGAAGCGCGAAAAAATTGATTGTTTTGATAATAATTAATTTGACGGAGTTGAGGTTGAAGTGGGAGTCGGGCTAAGATCAAAACCAAAGTTATGAAGATAAGGCGTCAAAATTTGAATCAGTTTTTGAACCAATTCGGCATTATTCAAAATACCGTTAAGAGCTTGACTGAAATCGGCACGATTAACTTGAAGGTTAAAATCGATAACGGTCGAAGCGACAAAATTTTTTGTCTGAGCTTGCCACCAACCCTTGACCTTAACCCGATCGCCGACATTAATGTTACTCAAATTAAAAGATTGACCGAGCGCGCCTTCACCCTCCAGCCGTGATTGAACGAGGGTCGAACTGGCCAACTGAAAATCAACATTAAAGCCCTGAACACTTACAACCAAGTCTTGGTTGGTCAAACTGACGACCTGACCCGAGGCGACTGTCCGACCGTTATTTTCGAGGCTGAATGAATTGTTAGAATCAATCGAGTTAGACGAAGTTGAAACTAAGTCGCTCGACTCCAAGCTCGCCGCCTCGGTGTTTGTTTCCGACGGAGCCGACGAAGTGGCAACCTGATCGCTTGTATACCTACCATTATCGCCAGTATCGGCCTGGTCCGCTCGAACGATCCAAAAAGACGGAATCGAAACAAAGCCAAGCGCAAATATCAACAAAAGAACGAAAAAATTTTTTCTCATTGTTTTATTTTTTTAATTAACCCGACTAATTAGTTAATTATAACCGGTTGTTTCACTGACCCGAATTTAAAGTATTGATATCGGTCTGATACCGGCTGGCGATCGACATAACGTCGTCGCCGTAAAAGCTAAGCGAGGACAGCGACCAGTTCGAACCGGCGAAATAAATCATCGCCGCCTTCCATTCCGCGTCATAAGTTTGCTGAGCCGCGCCGGCGTCGGTCAACTTGATCGCCGCGGCCGTGAAAGCGTCAAGATTGTTCCAGGGCGAAGGCGGCCGATCGCCGGTTAAGGCGGAAACTCGATCGCTGTACTCAAGCCAAGTTGACGGAATAAACTGAGCCGGTCCCATCGCGCCGCCCCAACCATACCAAGGTTTACAGGAGACGTAGACATTATCCGGATCAAGACCAAGTTTAGTTGTGATTTTCAAAAAATCCGGCTGTTCGTCCGGACTCATCGCGTCCTGATAGTGGCAAGAACCGACATTTTGACCTAACCTCGTCTCGTAATCAAGAATAGCCAAAAGAAAAGCTGGCCGAATGCCGGTGAGATTGCTGGCGTACTGAGCCAATTTTAAAGCGTCGCCAAATGTAATCGCGCCGCTGCCGCCGGCAAGTTGATAAAGTTGAGCTCTAATTTGGGCGGCGGTTTTTTCTTTTTGAACTAAAAGACTTTGATACCGGCTCTCTTGGCCTTGGGTTTGAGTCAAAAGCGTTTGCTTGCTGCTGTCTAATTTCTGCAATTCTTGTTTCTTAACCGTCGCCAACTGGAAAAGATCGCTTTGCTCTTGAAGTTGACTTTCCAACTGTTGTTTTTGATAAGCCAAACTCGCTTCCAATTTTTTTAGGCTGTCAATCTCCGTGCTAATCTGACTTTGAAGTTTTTGGGCGAAAACAAAATCGTCAAAATAATTGGATAAGGTTTCGTTGGCGAGGAAAACTTCAAGAATTGACTTCCGCGTCAGTTGATAATAATATCTGATCGAGGCGACCAAAAATGTTTTCGACTGGTCAATCTTAGACTGCGTTTGAGAAATTGATTGCTTTGTTTCAACAACCCGATTTTGTAAATCGGCGACTTCCAATTTGACCGCCTCAATTTCCAGCTCGGTCTTATGAATCTCTGCCTCAAGGTACGCAATTTCTTCGCTTAGGCTTCGATTTTGCGATTGGAGGGTGTTAATCTGAACTTTATAGCCGCTAATTTCCTTAAGAACGGATTGGAGTTGATTTTGAAGAGACGACCGCAACTTGCCGATATCGACCGCTTGAGCCAAAAGATTATCTTTGATTTCGTAAGAAAAATAATTTGGTCCGGTTGGCGCGGCCGTGCTTGAGTTTAAACCAAGAATGATAATTACGACGCCGAGAAAAACCAGACCAACCTGCCAATTAAATCGAAAAGGTTGATTGAGCTTGAACCAACTCGGCCGATTGGTTTTGACAAAAACCAGCTTGGCCTCGGCCGAAGATTGGCGATCGAATCTTTGACCAATCCGCTCACCGTCATATTTTCTTTTTTTAATTTCTTCAATCAGCCTCATTGGCTTGATTCAATTTCACTAATTGGCAAGACGGTTGCCACGGGCGTTTCCGCCGACGTTAAAATTTTAATCGCCTTAGTTAAATTCAAATCTTTCAGATATAAGGATTGATGCGCTTTAGTTAAACCACCAACATCAACGTCAATCTGATCAGGCAAGACTCGGGGCAAACACTCAATCTCGAGTTCAGTTAAAGTCTTATTTAAAATCAAACCTAAACGTTCGAGCGCCTCCTCGCCGATAAAAACCAGAGGTACAGTCGCCGTGACTGGTTTATCGAGAATTGGGACGTAAAGATCAAAGTGAATTGGCTGGCCCGAAAGATGATGCTTTTGAATTTCGTGAAAAATGCCCGAACCGGCCTGACCGGAAAGACTAAAATCAATCAATCCGCCCGAATGGCCGGTTAAAACTCTTTTTAAATCGCTCGCTTTGACCAAAACTAAAGTGTTTTCAAAATTCGGACCATATAAAACACCTGGCACATAGCCATTTTTTCTATGCTCCTGGCTTTTTTTGTTTAAATTCCTTTTTTCCAACTGAATCATTTAAATATTTTGTCTCGTTGAATATTATACTAAATTAGCGGACTTGATCAAAATTAAGCCTGGATCGGCTCGAGCACGATTTTCAACTCGGCCGCAAGACCGTGACCAAGATGAATTTTAACCGAATGATCGCCCAATTCTCGAATCGGCCGATCCAGCTCAATTTGACTTTTCTCAATTTTAAGATTATGACTAAGTAAAAAATTTTTAATCTGCTCTTTGGCGACGGAATTGTAAACCTCGCCGTGGCTGCCAACATTTAATTTTTCAAAGTAAGTCAAAGCCTCAATCTGGTTTTTAAAATTTTCCGCGCCCAAACGACCAACCTCGATTTTTGCCCGCGCCTCGGTCTTAACTTTTTCCAAGTCAGCCTCAATTTCTTTCGTTAACAAAACCACTTTGTTTTTCTTGGCCAAAAATTGGTAAAAGCCGGCTTTGATTTTTTTAACCTGGCCAAACTGACCAAGTTTCGGCACGTCTTCAAGCAAAACCGCGGCTAAGTTTTTATCTTTTTTATTTTTCTTTCTTAGTTTGTTTACCATTTTTATTTCGGCGTTAAACCTTCGACAATACTAATACCTTTGGCTAAAACCGGATCGGTCGTCGGATCAGGATTGCCAAAAATCGATTCGGCGCTGTTTTGATTTTCCTTGACGACAACATCGGGGTTTAAACCCTTGCCTTCCAAACGCACGCCATTGGGGGTCAACCAATAAGCGACCGTAAGTTTAAGCATATAATTATCAATATTAAAAACTTGCTGGACGCTACCCTTACCAAAAGTTCTTTGGCCAATCAATTCAACGCCAAGATTGTCATGGAGAGCAGCCGAGAAAATTTCAGCCGCCGAAGCGCTGCCGCCGTTAACCAAGATAACCGTGGGCGTCTTGGCCAAACTGCCGGGCCCGTCGGAATAAACAACATCAGCTTGCTTTTTCACGCCCCACCACTCCCTGACGATAACATTACCTTTGGGCAAGTAAAGTTGAGCGAGTTGAATGGCCGTGTCAAGATAACCGCCCGGATCATTGCGTAAATCAAGAACGAAACGGCGCGCGCCCTGGTTGACCAAAGATTGATAGGCGCTGACAAACTCGGAATAGGTTTTTTGGTTGAAACTGCTAATTTGGATATAACCAATATCGGGCTGGAAGAACTTGCTCGTGATCGCCGGAACGTTAATATTTTCTCGAATAAGTTTAAAATCTTTGGGTTGATCCCAACCTTTGCGCATAATCGTCAAGGTCACGGTCGTTCCCGCCGGACCTCTAATTTTCGAAACCGCTCCATCTAAACTTAAATTCGAAGCGTCTTGATTATCAATCTTTAAAATATAATCATTCGGTTCCAAACCAGCCTTAGCCGCGGGCGTACCCTTGATGGGCGAGATAACCGCCAAGACGCCTTGATAATAACCGATCTCGATGCCAACGCCGCTGAAGTTGCCGTTCAAATCAATGTTAAAATTTTTCGCTTCTTGAGGCGAAAATAACTCCGAATAGGGATCGCCCAACGATTGGATCAAACCCTGAGCCGCGGCCAAACCGGCTTTAGCCGGGTTAACCGCCGTCTGGTCAACATAATTCTTTTTAATCAGATCCCAAGTCTGCCAAAAAACTTTATAACTTTCCGGGCTAAAATCCTTAGACGAGAGAAAAGACGATTGGAGTTGGGCTTGGCTGACGCCTTGGTTTAAACCGACAAAATAAAAAATCGCCGAAAAAATAAAAACGGCTAAAATTAACAAAGGCCCGTAAAATTTTTTTAACTTTTGAAACATGATTTATATTAAGACTGAAGGATTAATTTTAAATAAAAAACCGCTGCGCGAAAAAGACGCGTCCATATATATTTTAACAAAAAAATTTGGCGGTTTGACCGTTTTTGGCCAAAGCTTAAATCGACCCCAGGGCAGGCTTTTTGGTTTGGCTCAGACCGGAACGATCGTCAAGGTCTTTTTGAAGACCGACTTCGAACATTATCGCCTCATCTCGATCCTCGGCTATAAATTTCCCGGCCAAACATTTAAAAAATATCCCTATCTTTATCTCTGGGCTTTGAAACTAATCCGGAAATTAAATCTACTCCAAGTTTCGCCGGGCTTCTGGCAAATCGTCTCAAGCCTCGACCAAAAAATTAGAAAAAGCCCAAAAGGATTCTCGACCTGGTTCATCTCCCGAGCCTTAAATGAAATCGGCCAAGGACCAAATCTTGATTTTTGCGCTGGCTGCGGCAAGAGTTTAACCGACCAAAAAGAAATTTATCTTAGCCGCTCGAATCTTTTTTGCCCTGACTGTCACAAACCAAACTTTCAAAAACTTGATCAAAACGAGCTTAGGCAAATTAAACTGATTAACGTTAGCTTTGAACCAATCTATCCCTACCCGCCTCGACTCAAACAAATTTTAAGTCATCAGCTCAAACTTGTCAACTTCTAAAATTAATTCCACCGCGTTTTCCGACGCCCAGACGCAGAAAAGAGCCACCCTCGTTGTCAAGATCAATGTCAACTTCAAAAATAAAAATCCGCCAATATGGTGAGAAACTTAATCAAGACAGAAGTGGCGAAACTCGCTCGCGCGGGATCATTGCCAACCAAGTAAATATTTGGTAAACTTTTAATTCAATGCCAGCGAGCAAAAAAAACACCGGGTATGTTTTTATCGATTTGGAAACATCGAACGCGGATTTTAACGGCGAAATTCTACAAATCGCCGGTCTCATCACTGATTTAAATTTCAAAATTAAAGAGGAGTTTAATTACAAAACCAAGATGACCCGGCCGGAGTTGGCCGATCCCGAATCGTTAAAAATCAACGGCTACTCCAACGCGAGCTGGGCTGAGGCGAAAGAACTCAAAGAAATTCTTCAAATTATCCAGCCTAAATTTAAAGACAAAGTTGTTGTTGGCTATAACAGCCACTTTGACTGGGCTAGATTGGAAAAGGCGTTTTTTGAAAACGATCTAGCCGATCCGTTCAATTATCAACGGCTTGATGTTCTTTCGATGGCGTTTTTGAAATTTAATCAACTTTGCCACCTAACTCAAGCCTGCCAAAAACTTGGCCTTCGGCGCGAAAATGCTCACGACGCTTTCAGCGACGCCAATTTTGCTTATCAAGTTTTTCTTAAACTTAACAACCAGCTCGATTCCACCTCAACCACTTTGGCCGAAGTCGAGATTTACGCCGACGGCGGCGCGATCAACAACCCCGGGCCGGCCGCGATCGGCGTCGTGATTAAATTCAACGGTCAAATTAAAAAATACGGCGAGCGAATCGGCGAACGAACCAACAACCAGGCCGAGTATGAAGCCGTTATCTTCGCCTTAAAAAAAATCAAACGTCTTTTGGGCAAAGAAAAACTTGAGCGAACAAAAATAACGATCAAGGTTGACAGCGAGCTAATCGCCAACCAGTTCAATGGTTCTTATAAAATTAAAGAAACCGAACTTCAAAAACTTTTTTGCCAATTTTGGAATCTAAAATTAGATTTCCCCAACTTGAACATAACTAACATTCCCCGTGAAGAAAACCTTGCCCACCTCGAAGTCGAACACGCCTTTAAAGAAAAACAAGGATTGTTTTAAAAAACTTCAACTTCTCTGATTCGGACGTGATCTTCCATCAAGCGGTTTAAACTCGATCAGGGTTTTCCCCTCGCTAAGTTGAATTTTTTAGATCCGGCTTATTTGATCATCCCCGCCAATCGAGTAAAAATATTTGAAAGAAAAAGTCTGATCTTTTCGAAAGCCAAACTAAAATCAATGCCGGTTAGAGTTTTAATTTTGGGACCGAAACCGGAAAAATCAATGCCGGTCGCGCCTTTGATAAAAGTCGCCAGTTTTTGCCAACCCAAACTAAAGGTTTTAATTAAATTCTGCCAATTAAAATACGGCTTCAACCAGTTCCAAAAAGAAGTTGGCACGATCGCGAATATAACGAGAATAATAAAAAAATAAAAAATCAAGCGAAAAATAAATTTCATTTTAATTTTGCCAAAGCCCGATCGATTAACTCGATCGTTTTCGCTCGACCGAAAACTTCGGCGATCTCGAACGGCGGCGGCGAGGCCGGTTTGCCAGTCAAAGCGACCCGCAGAGGCCAGAAAACATAACCCTTGTCATCGCTCAGGCGATCAAGTTTTTCTTTAATTTTATCCGAACGCCAATCGTCAAGGTCAAACAAAGCGACCCGGGTCTGTTCCAGACTTTTTTTAATTTCAAGCGAAGAATACTGTTGCCAGATTAAAAGATCGGCCGGATAATCAAAGTGAATGAAAAAAAATTCGACGTTGGCGAAAATTTGATTAAGCGTGTCGGTCCGCTCCTTGCCTAATTCGATAATTTTCAACATTTCGTTATCGGAAAAAAATAAATTATTTTTCGCTCGATAACCATCCACCTCAACCTTAAAATATTCAATGGTCGAATCAATCAACTCTAAAATTTCTCGCGGCTCTTTCTTGCGCAAATAGTAACGATTGAACCAGATAAGTTTTTTCTGGTTAAAAATCGCGCCTTTTTTTTGAATCGCGGCCAAGTTAAATTCATTGATCATCGTTTTTAAAGACATTAGCTCGTCGTCAGTTTTTGGATGCCAGCCGAGTAAAACCATAAAGTTCAAAAGTGCTTCGGCCAAAAAACCGTCGGTTCGATATTCGCTTAAACTTTTCGCGCCTTGTCTTTTTGAAAGCTTACCTTCAAGGCCAAGAATTAGAGGCAAGTGGGCGAACTCGGGCAAAGGCCAGCCCATCATCTTATAAACAAAAATCTGTTTGGCCGCGTTGGCGAGATGATCAGAACCGCGGATAACGTGAGTAATACCTTGATAATGATCGTCGATCGGCGTGGCTAAATGATAAAGCGGCTCGGTCTCGCTTTTGGCGATGATGAAATCGCCAATCAACTTCGCCTCCCATTTCGACTCGCCCAAGATTAAGTCTTTAATTACGATTGTCTGATCCGGCACGGCCAGGCGAATAATATAGGGTTTGCCCTTGGAAATATTTTCATTGACCTGTTCAACCGAAAGACTCCGGCAAAGACCGGAATAACGAGGCGGCTCGCCCCGAACCAGCTGTTCTTGTCTTTTCAAATCAAGCTCTTCTTTTGAACAAAAGCAACGATAAGCCTTTTTTTCTTCGATTAGTTTTTCAACCGCCGTTTGGTAAAGCGATATTCGTTCCGATTGACGAATCGGATCCTCGTTAAAATTTAAACCCAACCAAAGCAAGTTGTTAATAATATCATCTTCGTATTCTTTCTTTGAACGGCTTTTGTCGGTATCCTCGATCCGCAGGATAAAAACGCCATTGTTTTTTCTGGCAAAAAGATAATTAAACAAGGCTGTTCGGGCGTTGCCGAGATGAAGCCGACCGGTTGGCGAAGGCGCGAATCTAACCCTAACCTCGTTCATAAAAATTTATTTTCGAAAATTTAATTTTTATCATTCAAACCGCTCGAGACCGGCGGCTCGGAAAAAAACGGTATTATAATTGTCATCGTCGTGCCTTTGTTTTCTTCCGATTCGAAACTGACCGAACCGTTATGAGATCTGACCAACTCGCGCGAAAGATAAAGACCGAGACCAAAACTATCGGCTCGGACGTCTTTGGCGTTGCTGCCGCGATAATATTTTTCAAAGATATGCTCCCTCTCGTCTGCCTTAATACCGATACCGGTGTCGGAAATCTTAATTTCAACTTCGCTCCGACCCGTAATCTTTTCGACGCTGATTTTCAGTTCGCCGCCACTTTTATTATAAACGACGGCATTCTCGATAATTGGGTAAAGCGCCAGGATTAAAATTTGACGATCGTAATAAAATTTCTTCACCTCATCGTCTATTTCAATTGAAACTTTAATATTTTTTTCTCGAACAAACTCGTTCAATAATTCGAATATAGCCGAAATTGTTTCAGCCATATCGTTATTTTCATACTTTAATTTCAATCCCTCAATCTCCATCTTGACATCAATCAAAATCAATTCAGTTAAAATCAGGGTATTTTTAATCACCTTTAAGGCCTGGCTAACCAACTCCTTGCCCTCGTCCGACAACCGTTCGTCCTTCATTGATTCAAGCATCCACTTAATCTGGCTTAGGGGCGTCCGGATATGGTGAGCGGTCAAATTCAAAAATTCAGCCTCTTTTTTTATTCTTTCCGACTCAACCGTCAAGTCAACCACGATCTTCGCCGCCAACTCCTGTTTTTTGACATTAATTGGAATGGTTATAACCCGAAGACGGCAAACTGGATCAGTTTGAAGGCTTACATCTATGATTTCGATCGGTTTTTCGTCAATAACCTCGAATTTTAAAGCGGCTAAAACAGGAAAAAAAATTCCGGCCAAACGTTGATAACGTCTATCCTGAACCATCCAGGAACCGACTGTCTGATTTAAAATTACGTCTCGATCCAGACCAACAATTTGTTCAAAATCATTATTAAAATAAATCAATTTAAACTTTTTATCGTAAATGGCGATGCCGTTGGCAACCCGGTCGAAAATTTTTTGAAAAATCGGGTCAAGAATATCTTCTTTCTCCTCCGAATTTTTAATCGCCAAGAATAAAGCCAAAGCCCAACCGCTCAAAACTAGACCGATTAAAATCAAACTCAGTTTGAGATAATTGAAATCGTTCAAGAGCACCGCGCCGATTAGAATCAACCAGAGCGAAATTAATCCGATCCAAAAAATTCTAAAAAATTTCTCGATTGAATCCATTTATAACTCAGCCAGCGATCGACCGATCCTTGTTTTAACTTTTAATGGCACTTTTAATTTAACCACCTCAACCATAATCCTTTTGAATTCAGTTTCTAAATTATAAACCAAGTCGGCCTTAACTTCTAAAATCAACTCATCGTGAATTTGTAAAATTAAACGGGCCTGTTCGGGAAAACTATGATTAAATTCAAGAAAATCATGAATCTCAATCATAACTTTTTTGATCAGATCCGCGCCCAAGCCTTGAATGGGCGAGTTAATTGCCAGCCGTTCCGCTCGAAGTTGTTCTCGATAAGCACTGGTGTTGATTTCCGGGATAAAACGTTTACGGCCGAACAAAGTTTCGGCGTAACCAAAAGTTTTGGCCTGTTCGATAAAGTCGAGACGCATTTTTTTGACGCCGGGAAATTTTTTGAAATAATCGTCAATCAACGCCTGACTGGCGTTTAAGCTCAAACCCAGTCTTTTTTTTAAACCAGCCGAAGAAATTCCGTAGATGATACCGAAGTTAATGGTTTTAGCCATCCGCCGATATTTTTCCGAATCGTCGTGGAAAAGAAGTTTGGCCGTAATTGAATGAATATCAAAATCTTGCTGAAAAGCTAAAACCAAATTATCGTCCTCGGACAAGTGCGCGGCCAGCCTTAATTCCAATTGGGAATAATCAAGACTTAAAAAAAGATACCCCGTCGCCGGTCGGAAGGCCTGGCGAAGCTGTTTGGCCAAATCGACCTGGATGGGCAGATTTTGTAAATTTGGTTTTTCCGAAGAAAGCCGACCAGTGACGGTGCCGGTCTGATCAAAATTAGTATGAAGCCGACCGTTCGTCTGATCGATAAAACGGATAAGCGAATCGGTGTAGGTTGATTCGATCTTAACCAGCTCGCGATAAGCTAAAATCAAAGCGACGACCCGATGTTCGGTTTTGATCTTGTCTAACTCCGATTCCTGGGTTGAAACTTCACCCTTGGGCGTCTTGGCCAAACCCTTTGTCTCGATTTTGAGCTTTTGAAAAAGAATCCGGCGCAAATCCTTGGTCGAGTTCAGTTTAAATTTTTCGCCGACCAAATCTTGAATTTTTTCGGTTAGGCGATCGATTTTTTCTTTCAAAAATTCTTTAAACTTCTCCACCTCGGTCCGATCAAGGTAAACGCCAACAACTTCCATTTGGGCCAAAACCAAACTTAATTTTAACTCTAAATCGTAAATCTGACCCAAGCCAAAATCGGAAAGTTTTGCCTTCGCCAACCGGCAAAGTTCGGCCGAATATTCGACTAAAAAAACAACTTGGTCTATTTCTTGATTCAGCCAAGCGCTTGATTTTAAATTGACGAACTTGGCTAAAGAAAGTTTGGTTGAGTCTGGTTCAGTCAACCAAGTGGCTAAACGTAAATCAAAAATTTTAAGCTTAGTCGGATCAAAATTGAAATTAACATCCCCAGCCAAAATTATTTTTAAAATTTCCTTTAAGTCAAAAACTATCTTTTCGCCCTCGGCCAAAAATAATTTTTTTAACAGCTCGACTGATTTTTCAACTTGATGGAACTGACCGTCAAAATAACCAAAACCCGACTGGAGCGGAACAATCACGATCGAATTGCCGCCGGCGGCTTCGGTGAGGCGATCGAACAAGCCGCTTTTGACCGAACTGGAATTGAAATTATTTTGATCAAGATCACCTTCAATGTTGGCCTGATTCGAAATTCTTTTAATCATTGACTTGAAGCCAAACTTTTCCAAAATTGGCCTAATTTGGCTAAAATCAGGCAGTTGATAATCTTTTGTCTCAACCGGGCCGAGATTAATATCGGTTTCAATCCGAGCCAAACGTTGGTTAAGAAAAATTTGATCTTTGTTTCCCAAAATTTCCCGACTTAACTTTTCATTTTTAATTTCAGCCGCCTTTTCAATTAACTGGTCAATTGAGCCAAACCGGCTGAGCCAGTCGCTGGCAGTTTTTGGTCCGACACCTTTGAGGCCAATAATATTGTCCGAGGCGTCGCCAACCAAACTTTTATAATCAACTAGTTGAGCCGGAGTGAGATTAAATCTTTTTTTGACTTCGGCTTGATCGTAAATATCGATTTGGCTTAAACCTTTCTTAAAAATATAAACTCTCGTCCGGTCATCAATCAATTGAAGCGTGTCTAAATCGCCGGTTAAAATAATTTTATTGGCCGAAGGAAAATGTTTAACCAACGTTCCGATCAGATCGTCAGCTTCGTAACCGCTCCGTTCAAAAATTTGGATTCGAAAAGCCCGGAGTAAATCTTTGGCCAAATTTAACTGAGTCTTTAGATCGTCGGCTGTCTTTGGTCGGGTCGATTTGTAAGTCTCGGTTAATTTGTGTCGGAACGTCGGCGCGGCCGTATCAAAACAAGCGAAAACCATAGACGGCTTAATCTCCTTAAGCGCGCGCAAAAGAACATTGGCCAAGCCATAAACAGCTTGAATCGGCTCGGCCGTTGGCGTCGTCAAGATCGGTAAGGCGTGATAAAAACGGTGGACGATCGCGTTAGCGTCCAAGATCAGAATCTTCTTTAAGTTCGAATCAAAACCGGCCGGATCGACCAATCTGGATTCATGACAGTGGTTTAATTTTTTATTTTTTGGCATAATCGATTGAAATCAGCCGTTGGTTTGGCCCGATTATTTTAAAATCAAGATTAAACCTTGACGCTTTAACCTGACCGGTCAGCTTCTCACCCCACTCAATTAAAAAAATGTCGCCCGCTTGAATTAGATCCGGGCCGACCAAGCTTTTGACCTCGGCCCGGTTTTTCAGACGATAAAGATCAAGGTGATTGAAACGAAAAGTCTGACCTTTAAGTTTGAACGGGTAAATTTGCCAGAGGATAAAAGTCGGACTTTTGATTTTTTCCTTGACCCCGAGCGAACGACCAAAAATCTGAGCGAAGGTCGTCTTGCCCGAACCAAGCTCGCCTCGCAGTATCAATAATAATTTTTTTTCTTTAATTAAAACCGGCTTGACTGTCTCGGCCAAAAATTTCGCCACCAGTTTTGTTTGTTTTAAATTTTTTATTTCAAACTCAATCATTTAAATTCGCTTAGTTAAAAACAATTTAATCATTTTAAATCTTTTTCAAAAAACAAAAACCCCGCGAGAGAATAAATTCGCCACTTTCTTCTCGCGGGGTACGATTTCGACAAAACGTTAATTTTTAAACTTCCTCGGCCAAATTACCACTTGACCCATCCTCATCTTCGTCATCTTCGTCATCTTCGTCATCGCCAAAATCAAAATCATCGTCAAGATTTTCTTCTTTAACTTCGTCCTCAGAATTTTCTTCTTCCAGACCTTCGTCTTCAACTTGGAGAAGAAAAGATTTTTCTAAATCCATCTGATTCAATTTAATTTTCCTTAATCCGACTGACCGGAGATGATACCGGCTCAAACTATCTCATTTCCATCTTAACCAAAAAGAAACCTTTGTCAAGCATCCGCCCAAAAACTTATTCGGCGTTGATATAAACGTCCTGAACGTCGGCCTGGTCCAATAAAGTTTCAACCAACCGTTCCAAACTTGCTTCCGATTCTTTCGCCAATTTAACTGGGTTTTTGGGAAGATATTGAATCGCGCCGTCGCTAATTCCCACATTTGCTTCTTTTAATTTGTTTATAACTTTCCCAATTGATTGCGGTTCCGTTATTAACATCATCTCCCCATCTTTGTCTTGCCAATCAATTAAGCCCAGACCGA
>JAMCWY010000016.1 GCA_023480925.1 Patescibacteria group bacterium | reverse complement strand
AATTTAAAGTCAAGTTAAACGTGGAAAACCTCAAACACCGCGACTAGACCCGTTTCGCGGTTTATTAAAAACGCTAGTAGATTTCCGGGTTATCTCATTCCTTGCCTTAATTTTAATTTTGTGTTAAGATTTAAATATTGCCCCAAAGCGGGGAGAATTTTATTTTGTTTTCCGATTAAAGTAATTTTTATTGGTTAAAACGTTTTAAACGTTAGTTAAATTATGGTTAGAATCGCCGGTGTTAACTTGCCTGATAAGCGAGTGATGTTTTCTCTGCCTCGGATTTATGGCGTTGGCCAACCTTTGGCCAAGGAAGTTTGTTTGGAGTTGAAAATTGATCCGATGAAAAAAATTGGCGAACTTTCCTCCGATGATATTAGCAAGATTGAAAAATATATCAATAGCCGGGTCAAGGTTGAGGGCGAGTTGAGACGAGAGGTCCAATCGAACATTAAACGTTTGGTTGAAATTTCGTCTTACCGGGGTTCGCGCCACCATCATAAGTTGCCGGCGCGCGGCCAGCGGACAAAAACAAACGCGCGAACGAAGAAAGGCAAAGTTAAGACTGTTGGTTCGGGCAAGCGAAAGTTGACCAAGAAATAAAATAAAAATCAATGGCAACGACCAAAGAAAAAAACATTGAACCAAAAAAAGAGAAAGAGTTAAAGTCAAAGCAAAATTTAGACGAGCAAAAAGAAGACAGGGCGGATTTGGCTAAGGCGCGAAAAAAGACGCCAATCAGTCTTGGTGTTTTTCATATTACAGCCAATTTTAACAACACCATTATTGCTTTCACCGATGACCGAGGCAATGTTTTGGCCTGGTCGTCCGCCGGCGCGGTTGGCTTTAAAAATACGAAAGAGTCAACGCCTTACGCCGGCGCCAAAGCCGCCGATATTTTGCTTGAAAAAATAAAAAGGTTTGAAATCAGCGAGGCGAAGGTTTTGGTTCGAGGTATTGGTCCGGGTCGGGATTCGGCTTTGCGAACTTTATTCACGGCCGATATTAATTTTCAGGTGATCGAGGACAAGACGCCAATTCCATTTGGCGGTTCAACGCCGTCGAAACCGCGCCGAGTCTAATGCCCTTAGCTGTGAAAAAGTGTAAAATTTGTCGGAAGGTTGGCCAGAAGATGATGCTGAATGAAAGATGTTTGTCGAATAAGTGTGCTTTGCAGAGAAGGAAGACGAGGCCAGGCCAGCACGGTCAGCGGCCTCACAATGTTTCCGCTTACGGCCGGCGTTTGCTGGAGAAGCAAAAAATAAAATTTTATTATCTGATTAAAGAAAACCAGTTAAAAAATTACGTCAAGAAAATTTTAAAAGGCAAAGATCCGGCGCCGGTCGGCTTGGTCAAGATCCTGGAGCGACGTTTGGACAATGTTGTTTGGTTGGCTGGATTTGCTCCGGCCCGGACAACGGCGAGGCAGTTGGTTAGTCACGGTCATTTTTTGGTCAATGGCCGGAAAATTAACCTTGCTTCCTATTTGGTTAATCCGGGCGACCGGATTGAGCTAAAAGAAAAAAGCCAATCAAGTCCGTTGTTCAAGGGTTTGGCGGCCAAGTGGCAGAAGTCAAATCAGCCGGCTTGGTTAAAGATTCAGCCAAATCTTCATCAAGCCGAAGTGGCGCGTTTGGCCGAAATCGAGGAAACACAACTGCCGTTTGATTTTAAATTAGTCATAGATTTTTACACCCGTTTTAGTCGCGATTAAAAGATTAAAATATATTTGAACTTAAAGATGATTAACGAATTAGTTTATCCCAATTCGCCAAAATTAGTCTCGGCCGAAGGCAACACGGCTGTTTTTGAAATCGCGCCGCTTTATCCCGGCTATGGCACGACTATCGGCAATCTTTTGCGTCGGGTTTTGCTTTCATCAATTCCAGGCTGGGGCATTACTAAGGTTAAGATTGAAAACGTCCTGCACGAGTTTGCCAACCTGCCCGGCGTTTTGGAAGATATTTTGGATTTGACTTTGAATTTAAAACAACTTCGAGTTGGTTATACCGGTTCGGCCGAGGTTGAACTAACGCTCGAGGCGAAAGGAAAAAAAGAAGTTCGGGCTGGCGAAATTAAGGGCCCGAATAATATGGTTATTGCTAACCCGGATTTGGTCATCGCGACTTTGACCACAGACAAGGCCGAGTTAAAAATGAGATTAACGGCCGAGTCGGGCTTGGGTTATTCTCGGGCCGAAGACCGGGAAGAGCGCGAGGTTGAACCGGGCTTGATCGTTTTGGACGCGATCTTTTCACCGATCCGAAATGTTTCTTTCGAATTGGACGAAATTAAAGTGGGCAAGCGAACGGATTTCAATCTCCTTCGTTTGGCCATCGAAAGCGACGGGACGATTACGCCGACCGCGGCCATGGTCCAAGCGATCGAAATTATCTCTAAACATTTGAATATTATCAATGAGGCATCTGCAAGCGACTAAAAAATTTCATCGCCCGCGAGATCAGCGCCAAGCCTTAATTAGAAGCATGGCTCATGCTTTGATTATGAAGGGTAGAATTCGATCAACCTCGGCCCGAACGAAATTTCTAAAGAAGACAGTCGAGCGTTGGTTGACCCGGGCGAAAAAGAACGACTTGGCCGGTTTGCGGTATCTGCTCGATCGCCTACCTAAGGCTTCGGCCTTTAAGTTGTTTAACGAAATCGCGCCGAAATACAAAAATCGGGCCGGCGGTTATTTGCGAGTGATTAAACTGCCGTTGCCACGAAAACACGACGCGGCCGAATTAAGCTTGATCGAGTTTGTTTAATTTAAAAAATGCTTACTTTGAAATTTAGATTAATCGGAAAAAGGCACCAGAAAACTTATCAGCTGGTTTTGCAAGAGAAAAGAAGTAAGTTGGCCGGCCGCACGATTAACCACCAGCTGGGTTGGTGGGATCCTCGTTTGAAAAAAGGCGCGTTTAAATCGGACCAGATTCGTTTTTACCTTGATCACGGCGCCGAAGCAAGCGATTCGGTTTGGAACTTGCTCATCAAAAACAAAATTATCATTGGCAAAAAACGTCCGGTCGCGATCAAGTTGAAGGAAAAAAACGAGGCTGAAGTTCAGACGACGGTTTAATCCGCGTTTTTTAACCCAAATTTCAACCGATCTTAGTCTGAAATTAAATTTTAAAATTCGATTTTTAATTCTCAATTATGGCTAAACCGAAAATACTTAAAACAAAGAGTGGCCTGCCGGTTATTTTTTATCAAGCGGAAAATTATAACACCGCCACGGTTTTGGTTTTAGTCAAAACCGGCACCGACTTTGAATCAAAATCAATCAACGGCATCTCCCACTTGATCGAGCATGTTTTTTTTAAGGGCAGTAAGTCTTATCCAACGCCGCTCGCTCTTTCGCTCGAACTCGATAAGATTGGCGCCGAGTATAACGCCTTCACCTCCTATGAACTAACCGGCTATTACATCAAAACCATTCCCGAGTACTGCCCGCGCGGGGTCGAACTCTTGGCCGATATGTTGACCGAACCAATTTTCGATCAGGCCGAACTAGAGAAAGAGCGTAAGGTTGTTTTAGAGGAAATTAACTACAATTTTGACACGCCTACTCGTTTTATTCATGACTTGAATTTAAGGTTAATTTACGGCGATCAGCCGGCTGGTTGGCCGATTCTTGGCCCAAAAGAGACGATTACCAGGATTAATCAGGCTGATATTTTAAGATACGTTCAAAATCACTATTCGGTCAAGAACACAGTCGTGATCGTCTCGGGTAATTTTAACCAGACGAAAGTTTTTAAAACAATTGAAGCGAAATTTCAATCTTATCGAAAAACCGCCGCCCTTGAACGCCGGCCGTTTGTTCAAAAACAAAAAGATTTTCAGAAACTAACCCAGCTCAAAAAAGATTTAAAACAAGCTCACCTTCTTTTTTCTTTTCGGACCGACGGCCTTGATCGTTTAAAGGATCGGCGTTATTCTTTAAGTTTGCTCGCGGCGGTTTTGGGCGCCGGTTTCAGTTCGCGCCTGTTTTCACTTTTGCGTCAAGAGCTTGGCGCGACCTATTATCTTTCCGCCGACACCAATATTTTTTCCAATCGCGGTTATTTTTACATTCAAACCGGCGCCGATTTAAAACGGCTAAAAAAAATTATCGAAGCGATCAAAGACGAACTTGTCCGGATCAAAGTTGAAAAAATCGATCCGGCCGAGTTGGAAAAAGCCAAGACGATTATCAAAAATCAAATTTCGGTCGCGACCGAAACGTCAGACACGATTGGCCGTTTCACCGGCGAGAATTATCTTTTCGAGAAAAAAATCGTTTTAGTCAAGGAGTTGATAAAAAAAATTAATCAGGTTAACGCCGAGGCTGTTCAAAAAGAAGCGGAACTGACTCTGCGCCGGCAAAAAACCAACGTTGTTTTGATCTTACCCGAGCCGCTTGATTTCAATCTTAACCAGACCTTCGCTAATTTTTAGGGTTATAATATATCAAAGATATTTATCGGTTTGGGCCGTTTGTTTTTGTTATGACAAATAATTCATTCAAGGCGAGTTTAATTTTCTGGTTGGTCCCGGTCGCGATTTTGGCCGTTTGGTTTTTTAAAAGCATCTTTTTGATTTTTTTTATCGCGGTTGTTCTTGGCTCGGCCATCCAAGTTTGGGCTTTATGGTTAAAATCGAAATTCAAACTGCCTTTTTTAATTAATGTTTTAATCATCTATTTGATCTTGGTTGTTCTCCTGGTTTGGTCGCTTTACTATCTTATTCCGATTATTTTTTCGGAAATTAAAAACATCCAACCTAATCTTGATTTATTTTTGACCGAGCTGTCGTCAAATTTTAAAATCCAAGATCACACCATCGATTTGTTTAAATCCGTTTTTCAAAATTTGCCGCGGTTTAATTTCGGTTTGGTTATAAAAAATATTTTCGACGGAGTTATCTCGGCGATTTTAATTTTTATTCTGTCTTTTTACGTCGCCACCCAGCAGCATCTTTCCAGCCAGATTATTAATTTTCTGCCGATTAAAAACAGGCCCAGGGTTGAATCGCTCTGGCGGCGAATTAGAAAAAAATTTTCATTTTGGTTCGCCGGCCAAGTTTTTTTAATGCTGATAATTGGTTTAGTTGTTTATCTGCTGATGACGATTTTGAAAGTGCCGAACGCGATTCTGATTGGTGTCATTGCCGGTTTGACTGAAATTATCCCTGTCTTGGGGCCCATTATCGCCGCCAGTTTGGCTTTAGTTATCACTTTGGCGACAAAGTTCGAGGTTGTTTTTCTCGTTTTGATCGGATTCTTCGTTATTCAGGAGTTGGAAAATAAATTTTTAGTGCCGGTCGTAATGAAAAAAGCCGTCGCGATCTCTCCGGTTTTTACCTTGCTTGGAATTTTGATTGGCGCGAGAGTCGGCGGGATTTTGGGTATGTTGGCGATCTTGCCCCTGATTGTTTTATTGGTTGAAATTTATCGGGAAATTAATCCCGACAGCGATAATCATAAAATTTAAAAATAAAAACAAAAATCAAAACTGAAAATAAATTTTCAATCGTTTTAATTATTTGGTTTGGATTAAGTGAAACCGATCCCGACTAAATCGAATCTTATTTTAAGAGTCCATTGGCTGAGCGATTGATTTAATAGATTGTCTGGCTGTTGACAAGCAAGCCGGCGCGATCATAGAGTTTGACGACATCATAACGGGACTGGTTAAATCGGCTAACCGGAAGATAGATTGACCAGCCACTTTCAAGAAAGTTGGAATCGTCGCGGTGGCTGGCGTAACAGGCTGAGTAAGTAAAGTGATTAAAAACAAAATTGGCGCAGGCGTAGTCGCTTAGAATTGATTTAAGAGCGTAAGAATTATTTAAAGAGCAATCAAGTTCTTGAATCGCGTTCAGGCACTGGTTGGAGAAGTTGTAGTTTTGTTTCAATTGGATAAGTGTTTGACTTTCGTTATAAGGACAGTAGGCGCCGCCGAAAGAATTGACGCTATAAAACGGTTGGAGATAACTGAAACACTCGTTTGGTTTGTAGCTGATGCCGATCGGCGAGTTGGTCGCGTAGAGGGTGGCGTTTTCGCCCGGGTTCAAGACAATATCGGCGCTGACATTGGAAAAATAAGGATCGACATAATAAACGCCTTGGGGAATAGTCGCGTTATCATACATGCTTTTTATCGTCCAGCCAGTGATGTCGATTTTTTTCTGGCTGGCGTTTGAGAGCCAAATTGTTTTGCCGTCGCCGCTGGCGGAAAAATAAACCTGTTTGTAATAGGGTGATATTTTGGTGGAGAAAATATAAAATTTTGGTTGGGTTGAGTAGCCGTAATTATCAGCGGCCCGAGCGAAAAATAAGTATGTTCGAGCCAAGTTGGGTAAGTTATAATAATAGGCCGAATCGCCGTAAGTCGTCTGAAGGCTTGATTCGAAAGGGAAGAGAAAGTATTGAAAATAAATCTGGGCGTTGGGATTGTTTTGGTCTTGACCGGAAAGTTGAAAATTGACCTGATTGGTTTCAATCGTCGCGCCGAAAGGAAGTTTGGCCGAGATGTTCGTGGTCAAGCCGGGATTGGGGAAAGAGTTTGAGGCTGCGTCCGCGTTCGGGGTTAAAAACGTCAGAATTTTTTTTAAATTCTTGTCTAAAAACGGAAAAAATGTTTTCGGCGGCAAGACGGAGTTGCTCGAAGGTTGGATCCCGTTGGGTTGATTGAAAACCGGTACGGCCTTGTAGCGAAAAACAAAATAATAAAAAACAGCCCACGAGATAACAAAGAGAATAAAAAAGAATAAGATCAAAGGATTAATGCCCGCTTTGTTTTTTTTCATCGGTCCGATTTGGATTAAAGTTTAAATTTAAATTATAATTATACTTTGAATCAGGTTCGAACCAATGGCTAAGTAAGTTTGAATTTTTAAAATTAAATTCAAGGTTAAAGTCATGTTTTTTGGCTTAAAATCAGCCTTTGTGGTATAATTAAAAAATAATGTTAAATATTAAAACAATCCAAAGTTTTATTCTCCAAATTTCCGAAGCCAAGGGTTTGAGCGAAGACCAAGTTAACGATGTTTTGGCTGACGCTTTGGCCGCGGCCTATAAAAAAGATTACGGCGATCGCGACGATCGGATCGAGGCGAAAATTGATCCGAAAACCGGCCAGGTTGGTTTCAGTCTGGTCAAAACTATTATTGATCCAAATGAGGTTGAAAATAAAACGATCAAGTTTAATACCCGCCGCCATATTTTTTTAAACGACGCCAAAGATCTAATCGAGCCGGTCAAGAGAAACAGCCTTGAATTTGGTCTTGAAGTCTCGCTGGCTTTGCCGAACGAAGAAAAATTCAGCCGGATTGCCGCTCAGACCGCCAAACAAGTTATTGTCCAAAAATTGAGAGAGATGGAAAAAAACGTTATCTTTAACGTTTATAAAGAAAAAGAGGGCGGCGTTGTCACCGGCACGATTCAAAGAATTGAAAATAAAAATATTTTTGTCGATTTGGGCAAGACTACAGGTATTCTTTTTCGATCCGAAACGATTCCGGGTGAAATTTATCGGGTCGGTCAGCGTCTGCGTTTTTATGTTTACGCGATTGAAAACACGCCTCGCGGGGTTGAAGTTTACGTTTCCCGGTCCAATCCTCTTTTTGTTCCGGCGATTTTGAAGATGGAGGTGCCGGAAGTTTCCGAGGGTCTGATCGAAATTAAGGGCGTGGCCAGATTGGCCGGGACGAGAACAAAAGTTTCGATTTTTTCAAATGTTAAAGGTGTTGACGCGGTTGGTTCTTGTATCGGTCCGCGCGGCGCTCGAGTTGTCGCCATCATCAACGAGCTTAGTAACGAGCGTATTGATATTATTCCTTGGTCCGAAGATCCGGCCGAGTATATTAAAAATTCAATGTTGCCGGCAAAATGTTTGGGCGTTGAAATAATGCCGAAACGGACAGCCAAAGTTCTTGTTTCCGAAGATCAGTTGCCGATCGCGCTTGGTCGAAACGGCCAGAACATTAAATTGGCCGCCACTCTGACCGGTTGGAAGATTGACGTTCGTTTGGCTGATGAACCTGAAGCAGTCGTCGCCGGCGGCGTGGTTGAGGTTGAACCGGAAGACGCGGTCGAACTTGAGGCTGATGGAGTTGAATCAGATCAGTCGGAAGTTTCCTCGAATGAGTGAAATCGAAGACAAAAAGACAATATGAACATATTAAAAATAAGCAGTGGCAAAAAGCCGCCCGAAGAAGTTAACGCTCTGATTGAGATTGTCAAGGGCAGCAATGTTAAATACGAACTTGACAAAGACAGCGGCGTTTTGGTTGTTGACCGATTTCTTCACACGGCCATGGGTTATCCCTTCAATTATGGTTTTATCCCAGGGACGTTGGCCGAGGACGGCGATCCGATCGATATTTTGGTTTTGGCCGATTTGGAGTTTATGCCAGGCACACTCATCGGCGTTAAGCCGATCGGAATGTTGGCGATGGAGGACGAGGCTGGCATTGACACAAAAATTATTTCCGTGCCAGTAATAAAGATTGATCCGGTTTTCGGCCAAGTTGAAGATATTAATGATTTGGCTGAGCCAATCAAAAACAAAATAAAACATTTTTTTGAAAACTATAAAACGCTTGAGCCGGGCAAATGGGTTAAGGTTAAAAATTGGCTTGGTCGAGCTGAGGCGATCCGGGCGGTTTCAGAGGCGTTGAAACGAGCCAATGAAACGGCGGAAAAATAGTTCGGCCCGCGGCCGCCGGACTGAGAAAGAATTCACTTTATTTCTCGAGAAAACTTTCCCGTCGGCCCAAACCGAATTTAAGCCGCGGGTAATCAATTTAACTAAGGATTTTTGGCGTTTTTTTGACGGCTTGACTTTTGTCGCGACAAAGAAAAAATATATATTTTGGCAGGTTAAAAGCAATTCGGTTTCAGCTAAGGCGAGAGCGGAGTTTTTTAAGAACGCGAAAATTTTTGGCAATTCGCACATTAAAGTTTTATTCGTCCAAAAAAACAAAGATAAAATTTTTGAGATTTTTATCGAAGCAACCAAGGTCGCGCCGATCAAAAAAATATTTCAAGCCGATGACTTTTGAAGAAAAACTTGAAATTATGACCGAGGCTGGCGTCAAGCTCGCCCAGATTTTAAAAACTTTGGCGCTCGAAGTCAAGCCCGGTCGCGATGGATTGGCTTTAAATAAAATGGCCGAAGAGTTGATTTATGATTTTGGTTGCCGGCCCGCCTTCAAAAATTACCGGCCGCCTTTCGCTCGTTCTTTTTACCCGACGACTTTGTGTTTTTCGATTAATCAGACGATTGTTCACGGTTATCCCTCCGATCGTGTCGTTAAAGATGGCGACGTGGTTAAGCTTGATCTTGGTTTGGAGTATAAAAAAATGTTTTCAGACAGCGCCTTGACTGTTGGCGTTGGCGAACTTGATCCAAAAGTCTCGACCTTAATCGATAAGACCAAGGCGGCTTTGGCCGAGGCGATTAGGGTCAGTCGGCCGGGCAAAACGATCGGCGACGTTGGCGCGGCGATCGAGCGAGTTTTAACCCGGGCGGGTTTTTGGCCGATTAAAAATCTTTGCGGTCATGATATCGGCGAAAAAATTCACGGCAATCTCCAAGTTTTAAATTTTGGCCAGCCGGGTCAAGGCGTCAAGATCAAACCGGAAATGTTTTTTACGATTGAACCAATGGCGTCTTTGACGAGCGATTACGGCGTGGCGGTTGACGACTTTGTTTTTAAGACGCCGGACGATTCGATCGCGACGCATTTTGAGGCAACCGTGGCTGTTTTGAAAGACGAAACACGCGTTCTCACGCCGATTTTATAACCACCCCAGCTAAAGTTTCCAAATACGGGGCAGTTTTTTAAACCTTGACTTTTTAACTTAACCGTGGCCGCGCCGCAGCGCGTGAATTACTTGGCGCCAATATAGTAAATTGTTCGTTTGAGAAGGGAGTGGCCGCCCCAGAAATTTGTTCCTTCGAAGACGAAGTCGTTTCGGCCCGGTCGAAGCAGAACCGGTTCTTGAAAGTTGCCGTTCCGATCGGTTGTGATTATTTCGTCGTTGATCATCAAGCTGTTCCTCGGGTTAAGATAGCCCTTAATCACGAGGGAATTTTGGCTCGAGACGAAGTTTTGGCTTGGATAAAAAATTTTAATTTTCGGCGGCAAGATTAATTTTGAAAACTGGTAAAGAATAAAAATAATCAAAATTAAAAACAAAAAATTACGGAGAAGCGATGTGGGCTTGAACCAAAAAACTTTTTTGTGGTTTTTAAAAAGATCAACTTCAACTTCTTCCCCGGCCAAGCTGAGTTCTTTGATTAACTCGTTCTTTCCCAAATTAAAAAATTTTTCATAACGTTCAAGGATCCGCGTCAGGGTCAGGCGCGGCAGTTTTCTGAATTTTGGACTTTCAATTAATTCGATCTGCCTAACTGAAATTTTTAAATGAGCGGCGAGTTCGTTTTGATTTAATTTTTTTTTCTGGCGCAACTCCAGGAGCGTCTCATTCAATCTCGTCATCGTTGTTGGTTTCGGCTTCGAATAATTCCTTTTCGGTTTCGGTTTGAACGAGGATTCGTCGCGGTTTCGCTCCTTCAGCCGGGCCAACCACTCCTTTTTCTTCAAGAAGATCCAAAAGCCGGGCGGCCCGAGCGTAGCCGACCTTGAGTTTTCGTTGGAGAAATGAAGTTGAAGCTCGGCCGGTTTCCACGACTAATTTATAAGCAAGCGGCATCAAGTCATCGTTATCGTCATTGTTCTCGCCAAAAAATTCCGGGCCGGCCGGTTCTACAAGATCGACCTGGGGCGGTTCGAAACCGAGAACGTCTTTTTGTTTGTTCCAAAAATCAACCACGCCGTTGATTTCTTTTTCCGTGATTAAGGCGGCTTGAAGTCGCTTTGGCGCGCCAAAGGTGTAGCCCATAAAAAGCATATCGCCGGCGCCAAGAAGTTTTTCCGCGCCGATTGAATCAAGGACCGTCCTTGAATCAACTTGAGAAGCGACTTTGAAACAGATTCGGTTGGGGATGTTCGCTTTAATCAAACCGGTGACAACATCAACCGATGGCCTTTGCGTCGCTAAAATTAAATGAATGCCGGTCGCTCGGGCCATCTGGGTCAGGCGGATAATCGTTGCTTCGATGACATTGCCTTGGGAAAGCATCAGATCGGCCATCTCGTCGATAACCAGAATTATTCGGGGCAAAATTTTGCCTTTGGTTTGGATTTGAAGTTTATTGTAAGAATTAATGTCGCGAACTTTGTTGTCTTGAAAAATAATATAGCGATTTTCCATTTCTCGAATAAGCCACTGCATAACCGAGACAACTTTGCGGACATCAAGAACCGGCGCCATGATTAAATGAGGCAAGTCGTCGTAGCGGATCAGCTCGACTCGTTTAGGGTCAACTAAGATAAAATTAAGCGTTTCCGGAGTGTTTTTTACCAAAAATGAAGTTAAGATCGAGTGAATAAACATAGATTTGCCCGAACCGGTCGTGCCGGCGATCAGAAGATGTGGCATCATCGCCATATCGGCATAGAAAGATTCGCCTGTGATTGTTTTGCCGATCGGGAAAGAGAGAAGATTGTTGTGGGCAAAAAATTCTTTATTTTCAACTAACGGCCTCAATCTGACGATCGCCACTTTCTTGTTCGGCACTTCCAGGCCAATCAGGGATTTGCCCGGAATCGGTGTTTCCATTCTGATGCTTGGCGCGGCCAAAGCCAAAGCCAGGTCGTTTTGAAGCGAGCTGATTTTTGAAATTTTTATTCCGTCGGGCGGTTTGATCGCGTAACGAGTAACCGTCGGCCCAACCGTTATCTCGGCCACCTCGACCGGAATGCCGAAGTTGGCCAAAGTTTTGACGATGATGATGATGTTCGTCTTGATGTCGCCGCTTTCGGCCACACTCTCGCTTTTTTCCAAAAGTTCAATGCTTGGTAATTTCCAAATCGATTTAATCGGCAGTTTTTGTTTTATTTCCTTGGTTGGAACTTTGTCCTTGTTATTTTTCGTCTCAATCGCCTTAGCCGCGGTTTTTTTATTTTTTTGCCAAAGCGACGGTAAAATTTTAGGCAGGTTTAATTTTGACAGAATTGATTTTTTGACCGTGGCTTCCTCGCTTGGCGTTGGTTCGATCAGCTCTTTTTTCTTTTTTAACCCCGCGATTGCCTCGAAAAGAGGTTTTTCCAAAATAATGGAAAGAGAGACAATGTCAAGAATGAGCATCAGGACGATCAAGCCCCAGTTGCCAAAAAAATAGTTCGTGTTGGCGATTACTCGGCCCAGGCGACCGCCGTTATTAAAGATTATCTGGCTGAATCCGACTAAGGTTAAAAAAATAATCGTCGCGCTGACGCTATTGCTGATTTTCCAAAACGCTTTTATCTTTAAGAGCCAAGAGAGACCGACAAAAAGGCAGAGAAGGCTGAAAAGCAAACTGGTCTGGCCAAGAAAGACGATGAGATGATTGCTGATCTGGAGACCAAAATAGCCGGCCTTGTTGTAATTGGCCAAAGCGACAAACGCGCCGAAAAATATAAAAAGCCAACCGATAATTTCGCCGGTCAGATAATGATTAAAAATCTTGTCCGTGACGGCCAGGCGGGTTTCATTAAAATTATTTTTGCCGTTTTTGCCGTTGGCGTTAAACTTTTGTTTTTTTGAAGGCGGTTGTTTTTTGCCGGACTTTTTATTATTTTTCATCTCTTAGTATTATATTATTATATAAGATAAGTCCGCCAGCCTGTTTTCGCGAACGTTTAAAGGAAGAGAAAATCGGGAATCGACAAAACTCGCGGCTGAATAAATTTAATTTTAACTCAATGAGCAGAAAAATAGATATTTTTAACCGAGAAATTTTTCACCACTATGAAATTTTGGAAAAGTTTGAGGCGGGAGTCGAGTTGAAAGGTTTCGAGGTCCAGTCCTTGTTTCTTGGCCGCGGTTCGATTAAGGCTAGTTATGTCAGCCGGGTTGGCGACGAGCTTTATTTGGTTAATTTTAAAATACCGGCGTCTCAGCCAAAGAACATCGCGAAAGATTACGATGAGAACCGCCGCCGCCGTTTGATCTTGCACCGGCGGGAGATAAATTTTTTAGTCAATCAGTTGAACAATCTGGGCTTGACAATCGTGCCAATTAGGGTGTATAATAAAAATGGTTTGATCAAGATCGAGATCGCCCTGGTCAAGGGCTTGAAAAAATACGAGAAGCGCGAAAAAATAAAAAAACGCGATTTTGAACGAGAGCGCGAGCGCACGCTAAAAAGCGGCAAGCATAAATTATAATTAAATGGGGATGCCCCGGAATTCGAGGAGGAAAAAAAATTCAAAGGAGCTGGCTGGTCCGTTTGAACCAAAATCAAACAAAACAACATAAACGCCAATCAACCTTTGGCATACGCGGTTGCCTAAACCGCGGCTCGAAGAGTTAGTTGTTGGGCGCTGCTCTTTGGGTTCACTTGCTCAAATCGAGGCGTGGAAGTCAGTTGGCCTTTGACGTCTTTAAACTTTTGCTAACTGAAGTTCAAAGTTTTTTGTCGGATTCTTAGCTTTGGATTTCTAAATTAAATCCGAATGCGCCAGGAGAGCCTAGAAAATTTTTTTCTTCGACGCGGGTTCGACTCCCGCCATCTCCACCACAATCAAACTTTCCGGCTCTCGAAAAAGTCGTTGAGTTTTGTAATGGTGTATTTATACAACCACGCGCGAACCCATTTTAGCAAGAATTGCTAACTCGCCGCCAGCCGCCGAGGATGGCAGTCTGCCTCGCAGAAAAACTTTCTTTACAATTTTTGATTTTGCCCGCGCCCGTTTTTTAATTAAGGAAAAGGAAGTTTTCTGTTTAGCGCTTCACCCTAGGGAGGATGGCGCGGGTGTCGATTTGATCCGGTCCTTAGTTTCAGTTGGCGCGACCAAAAATATGTTATAATAAAATTTAAACTGATAGATTTTAGATTAAGAAAATTAAATCCGAAAGAAGTTAGATTGATTAGTCAAGACGGAAAGCAGATTGGCGTTTTTAGCTTGGCCGAGGCGATTACTATGAGTGAAAAAGAAGGCTTGGATTTGGTTTTAGTTAGTCTAAAAGCCCAACCGCCGGTTATCCGTCTCGATGATTTGAAAAAAGTTTTTTACCTGGAAAAGAAAAAAGAGCGGCAAGAGCGTCGGGAAAAGAAAAAGGGATCGGAGTTGAAAGAAGTTAGAATCAGTTTTCAAGAAGCCCAAAACGATCTTGAACGCAAAGCCAATCAAGCGACGATTTTTTTGAACGATGGCGGCCAGGTTCAAGTTCGTTTGAGCATGCGCGGCCGCCAGCGGCTTCATCTCGATTTGGCCGAGACAAAATTAAAAATTTTTTTAGGATTAATTTTAACGCCGATCAAATTCGTTCAGGCGATAAAAAAACAGCCGAATTTTTTGATCACGACCGTGGTCAAAGACAGAAGCAACGCGAAAAATGAAAACAAAAATGAAAAGATCGATTCGGAAAAGATTAAAGTTGACCAAATCAAATAAAGTTTTGCGCCGGACCTCTGGCATTGGCCACTGTCTGGCGAAAAAAAACCGCGATCTCGTTCGGTCAAAAAGAAAAATGGTTGGCGGCTTAAAATCATTTTTAACTTAATCAAGTTGAATATTGCAATTGATTAAGTTGAGTTAAAAAATAGAAAAATAAAAATTTAAAAAATTAGATCTTATTATGGCAATTTGGGAACCAAAAATAAAAATCGTCGTTTCGGGCGCGGCTGATTCGTCACCTTGTGTTGAGAATGTCCACGATCTTGCTTACGCCGTCGGTCAGGAAATTGCCAAACAGGGCTGTGTTTTGATTGATGGCGCTACCACCGGCGTACCGCTTTGGGCGGCAAAAGGCGCGTTTGAAAACAACGGTTTTGTCGTTGGTCTTTCGCCGGCTCGAACAAGGCGGGAACATCTTAATGTCTACAAACTGCCCGAAGATTATCATCACCTCATTATTTACACCGGCTTTTTCTACTCGGGCCGGAATTTGCTTTTAACTCGAACGGGCGACGGCGGTATTTTTATTTGCGGCCGAATGGGAACGTTGAACGAGTTCACGATCACTTTTGAAGACGACAAACCAATGGGCGTCTTGGCTGGTTCGGGCGGAACCGAGTCGTTGATGGACGATATCGTTCGCGAGGCTCACCGCGGTCCGGGCAAAATTATTTGGGAAGCGGAGCCGAAAGTTTTGGTTGAAAAGATGATCGAGTTGATCAAAAAAGAGAACGACGGAGAATTATCTCATTAAACCAAAAGTGAAAAATAAATTTTGGTTAGCGGTTTTTTTAATCGTCAGCACGATCGTTGGTTTGGGCGTTTTTATTTTGCCTTACGCCGCCGGCCAGGCCGGTCTTTATTTTTGGTTTTGGCTTAGCCTTCTCGCCGCCGCCATTTATCTTCTTCATCTCGCTTACGCCGAGATAATTTTTTATGTTGGCCAAAAGCACAACCTGCCCAGTTTGGCCGGCCGGTTGATCCGACCAAGTTTAAAACTGCCGGTTTGGCTGAGCGATTACATCGGCGTTGAGTTGACCGCCTTGATTTTTCTGGTCGCCTTGGCCAAGTTTATCGCTTTGATTATTCCCGTTGACCCGTTTTTAATCAAATTGGCCACATTTGTTTTAATCGGCCTTGGCCTTGGTTTTTCCATTAATCCCTTGGCGAAAATCGAAGGTTGGCTAACGATTTTTTTGATCGGTCTCTTTATTTTTGTCGGAATTTATCTTCTGTCTAATTTTAACTTGGCCAACTTGAATTTTAATTTTGGCCAGCCGCTCTCTTCTTTCGGCATCATTCTTTTTTCTTTGACCGGTTATTCTTCGCTTCAGTTAGTCTACGATTTGATTGGCCGGGACGCGCGGGCGTTCAAAAAAATAAATCTAACCGCCTTACTTCTTGTTTTTCTCATTTACGTCTTTTATGTTTTAACCGTTGCCGGCGCTTTTGGTCCGAGGATTAGCGATGACAGCTTGACCAGTTTTAGTTTTTATCTGCCGAAATTATTTTTGCTCGGCGCGGTTCTGCTGGGCGTTTTAAATATCCTGACGACGTTTATCGTTTTGGTTTTTTATATCGAGCGCGGTTTGATCGCTGATTTTAACTTTCAAAAAATTTCCGCTTGGTTTGTTTCAGTTCTTCCGATTTACGCTTTTATTTTTTTCCCGATTGAAAAAATCGCCGGCTTAGCCGGATTTGTCGGCAGCTTTTTTATCGGTCTCAACCTCATCGTTATCTTTTTAATCTATCTGAAACTGCCCGAGGTCAAATATTTTCACCTGGATAAAAGATTGGTTTGGCTCTTGATCGCGCTCTTTGGTTTCGGCGTTATTCAGGCTTTAATTTAGCCGCGCCGGGAAAATTTTCATTCATTCGCTCGATTCATTTCCAGATTTCTAAAGATTTCGTTCAGGCAAAATTGATCATTTCAATAGACTCAGCCGGGGTTTTTTTGGTATAGGCCCGGTCTAAAGTATTTAACTTCATCGAGGCCGGCGTTCCGTGGCGGTAAAAATAAAAAGGACGGTTTTTAGGCCGCCCTTTTTATTGATTTCGTTATTAGAACTTTTAATGTATTTCTCTTCGAATCTTATCAATAAAGTCTTTTGCCGCTTCCTGACCACCCAAGCCAAAGGCCAAACCGCCGCCTAGGGCGATCAAACCGACTAAACCGGTCAAGAGAATGTTGATAATCACGGTGGCGACGCCCAGTTGAGACAAGGCCGCGGCTAAACCAAAGATAATTATAGCCCAATAAACAACTTCACCGCCAATATTGGCGCCGCTAACTTCGGAACTTTTCAGAACGCCGATGACGATACGTTTGACGAATTCAGCGATAAAGATTGAAACAACAAAGATCAAACCGCCGGCAATCGCCGTAGGCAGGTAGCCGATGATTTGGTAAAGAAAAGTGTTGAAAGCGGCAAGATTCAAAAGGTCAAAAGCTGGCATCCAGAACAAAACCCAAACAACCCAGAAGACCAACTTACCGACAAATCTTTCGGTCTTTAGAGCGATATTGCCTCTTTCCAACCATTTTTCAAAACCGATATTTTTCAAAAACTCGTTGATCTTAAGCGTTTCAATCAACCATCTGACCGCCCACTCGATAATCCAAGCGACAAAAAAACCAACAACGACAAAAATCAAAGCGCCGACAAATCTCTCGATAAATTGGAGAAGAGAGATTTGAAAATTCTGGACGTATTGCGCGAACTGGTCAACCGCGTTCGTCTGGGGCGAGTTTTGAATCGAGTTGGTTATCGGCGGATACATACCGAAACCGTTTGACGGCAAAATTCCTTGAGTGGGAATTTGTTGAGTCGGAAAAGGTTGAGCCGACGGTGTTGGCGGAACATTGGACGGATAATTTTGCGCGCCATATTGCGCGAGCAATTTAAACATAATTTTTATTTGACCGTATCTCGTTAGCCTTTTGGCAACGAGACTGGGCTAAAAAATTTGTTTAGCACACTTAATAAAATTATTATTATATTCTATCATAAATTAGTCAAGCTTGGAAGTAGAGTTGGGGATAACTAAACTTGTCGGGAATCAATCAAAACCAGTCTTTGATTTAAGTAAAAAATTTAAGCAAAAAGCCAAAATCAAACAAACAAGGCCGCAGCGTCGCAGCGTCAAACCGGCGGTATTTTTTAATACTTAACGTCAGAAATGTATGATATTTAAATCAGAACAAAAGTCAAATTAAATTAAATTGAGCCAATGACAAAATTGTTCTTTTTGGCTTGAATTAGACATTCCAAAATTGCCGAAATCAAATTCAAACGCTTAATTTAATTTTTTAACCTCGACTGGCCAAGTTTGCTGAGCCGCGCCGGCGTTGGAAAATATTTTGAGCTCGGAGTGAACTTGATTTGATCGGGTCGTGGCGCGTCAAAATAAGTGTTGGAATAATTAAAAATAAAAATATCGAAACAATCAAATTGGGTTAATCGATCGCCAAGGAAAATTTTTATTTAAGTTTCTAAAATTTAAAATTTGAATAATTTTTAGAAAAATAAAAATCGTTCCGCACGCGATTATAAAGCCAAAGTTTTTTCGGCCGCGATTTTGACTAAACCAGACCTTGTGGTTTTAGTCGCGTTTTGGGCTTGTTTGTTTGAACTGAATGCTTGAAGGCTGATAAAAAATTATCGGCGGGAATAATATCTTGATTTTCATCAGCGCGGTCAAAAACAGCGATTTAATCTTTTTGCCATTTTTGACGACGCCGCGGCGAACAGGAAACGCGAGACGTGGATTTTGTCTTGTCTTGCTTAAATTTTTAGATTTCATATTTTTCACGATTGAAGTTTTCCTTTTTCGATTTTAAATTTCAACTTTAATAATTTAAGTTTTAAGGTTAAGATGCATAGACAGTGTTGGCGACGGCGTTAGTTAACATAAGTGTGTTATAATAAAAAATTAGACGTAATAAACGCGGTTTTAAACGAGTTTAAAGCGAGAAATAACGATGTCGGCGCGAGTAAAAACCAAAAAAATCCTTTCAATTTTAATTAAATTTAAGCCGCTTATTTTAAATTAAATAAGAATCGAAATAAACAAAAATTAATATTCACGTTATCCACAATTTGTCTTGACAAACGAATATTCTTACTATATAATCGAATTAGCCAAAATTAATATCAATGAAAAGGTCGAATCGGTATCAACTTGAAAATTTCAATGTTGCGAATTAATATTTAATTTATTTCGCGTTCGTTTTATTTTTTGAGATAAATTAAATTTAATTTAAAAATATTATTAACTGTTAAAAATCATAAAACAGTCGTTCCGTTGCCCAAATTGTGGTATCACGGGAAAAAAGTTAAAAAATATGGAAAGCAAAAAAATATCCGTTTATGTTCTTGCCCTGGCAATGGCTTTGGGCACAGTCGTTCCATTAACAAGTAGCCTTGCTTCGGCCGCGACCGTTACATGCGATCCGTCAAGTTTGGTTCAAGTCCAATATGGCCAAAATAGCAGCGATGTCGCGAATGCCCAAGCTTGTTTGGTTCAAGCTGGCTACAACATCCCCGCCGGTCCAACCGGTTATTACGGTTCTGAGACTGAAGCGGCGGTGATCAGCTTTTACCAGTCTTGGTATGGCGCTTGGAACGGTTTGAGTATCGGGCCAAAGGGTGTGGCTCAATTACAGAGCCTTGTCTCCGGTTCCAGTTCAAATAACGCTTCAAACAACAACGCTACCTTGTCCGCATTGCTTAAGGGTTTGGGTTTGAACGATCAACAGATCGCGGCAATCTTAGCAATGTTGAGTAGTTCTTCAAGTACCTCAACCCCAACTTCAACAAGCGCGACTTCAACAAGCGCGACCTCGACAACGCCGAGTGGCAATGTTTCAGTCGCTCTTTCAAGCAACAACCAACCGGCGGGTAGTATTATCGCGGGTGCGGCTCAGAATCCAGTCTTAACCGTGACCGTGACTAACAACACCAGCCAAGCCGTGACCGTGACCGGTTTAACTTACACTAAGACCGGCGTTGTTTCCGATTCAAACATCACCAACGCCTATCTGGCCACCGGCAACAACATTGTCTCCCAGTACCAGAGTCTTTCTAATGGCGTCTTGAATTTTTCAGGAAACTTGGTTGTAATTCAGGCTGGTCAGTCACAAGATCTGACTTTAAGGGTTGATGTTGGAACCAACGCTAACGCCGGCAACACCATTTCGTTCAACTTGACCGGCATGACTGTAGACAGCGGAACCTTGAACGTGACTTATCCATACGCCGGCAACACCTTTACGGTTACGACCGTCAGCAATCCGTCTTTGGCCAGCGTCAGTAATTTTGTCTATCAGGGGGTTGCTAACTCCGTTAACGCCGGCACCTCGAACTTCCGCGGTTCGGCAATGACGATGACCGTTAACACTAACCCGATCAAAATTATGTCGGTTAAGTACACGGTCAGCGGTTCGGTTAACTTTAATAGTGACCTTCAAAACTTGGTTTTGAAGATTGACGGCAATCAGGTCGCCAGTGCCAGCAGCACGGCCAGCGACGGTACTGTTTTGTTCAACATTCCGAACGGCGTTGTTCTTGGTACGGGCTCGCACACATTCGAGGTTTTCCTCAATGTCGTTGGTACACCGAATCGAAACTTTGAGTTCCAAATCTTAAGACCTTACGACATTATCGCTTTGGACAACCAATACAACGCTAACATCAGCTTTGGCACGCCATCCGGCACCCTCACACCCGTCAATGTTCAGCAAGGAACAGTGACGATGACATTGGATTCGAGTTCGCCAACCGGCAATGTCGCGATCGGTCAATCAGGCGTGACTTTGGAAAAAGTTGACGTTACCGCCAATGGCGAAGCTGTTCGATTCCTTTTCCTACCAGTGACTATCACGTTAAATGGCACAACAACAATAATTAATTCAAGTAATATTGATAACCAAATCAGGAATTTGGCGGTTTACGACAGCAATGGCAATCAGGTTGGTTCAACTTTAAGCCAACTCTCCGCTGCGTCGTCTAATTGTACATTCTCAACCACGGGAAGTACGAATCAAGCCATTTGTTCATTGGGTTCATCCAGTTCAAATATTAACTACACTATTCCAGCCAACACAACCGTTGTTTTGACCGTTAAGGCTGATATTCAGTCAACCTTAATGAACGGAATTACTTCGATCCAGGCTTCGTTGCCCGCACCGGCAAGTAATAACCTTCAAGGTCAGATTTCCTTCCAAGGAAGTGCATCGCAGACAATTAACGGCAGCAATTTGGGAGTTACCTCGCATCCGTTCACTGGTGGCCTTAACAGCGCTTATAGCAATCAAAGCTTTGTTGGTGGCATCAGCGGCGCTCATATCGGCTCGTTCGCTTTGTCAGCGGCCGCGGCCGAAGGAATCAACGTAAGCTCGCTGACCTTTGCTGTTCCTAGTCTTTCTAATGTTTATCTTCAAAATATGAAGGTGTTAATTAATGGTAGTCAGTTTGGCCTAACCGCGAACACTATTAGCACAGGTAATGCGTATACATTTTCTGGTAGCAACCCGGCTAATATTTCTGCCGGCGGCAGCGTTGTCGTTGATGTCTACGCTGATATTTTGAGCAATACCGCCACTGGTACCTATACCAGTTTTGTTAACTTAACCGGCGCGACCGCGGTTGGCGCTTCGTCAAACTCATCCGAGACTTTGGTTGATAATAACAGTAATATCATTAACGGTAGTAACCCATCTGTTGGCCAGGCAATTACAATGGCTGGCACCGGTGCTTTAAGTGTCGCGGTTGACGCTTCTAACCCGCCGGTTCAGCAGCTTGTAATGGGTTCAACTGGCGCGACTTTGGCTCAGTTCCGCTTCACCGCGAATAATAACGAAGGGGTTAATATCACTGATATTACGGTTACAGCTTCGTCAACAGCCACAACTTCTCCGGCGACGTTCTCGAACTTGGCCTTCTATAACGGTTCAACTTTACTTGGTTCGGGCACGACATTGAGCGGCAGTAATGGTAAATACTCCTCGGTTTTCCACTTTACCAGCCCGGTTAATGTGCCGCAGAACTCAACGATCGAGTTGACTTTAACGGGCAGTGTCGCTTCTTACACTTCATCGCCAACATCCGATAACACTGTCTTTAATTTCTACGTCGGCGCTTCTAATGTAACTGCGGTTGGCGCTTCGTCAAACGCATCCATTAGCCCAAGCGGCTTGGCAACAGGTCTGGCGAACGCTCAAAATGTTCAGAGAACGGCCGTAACCGCAACATTGACAGCTGATTCTGCCCATGTTGCTGGTTCAGCGAACGACCAAGTGGCTGATCTTAACTTAACCGCTAACTCAGCCTACAGCGCGCAGCTTAACTCTGTTAGTTTGACCTTCTCTGGCACTCCGCTCGCCAACGCGGCGACATCATCCAACCCTATCGTTGTTTCTTTGATTGATGCTTCAAATAACACTGTTGTCGCGACCTCAAGTATTTCGATCGTAACCGCGACCACAAGCGCGACTGTGGCCTTGACGCCGTCAACACCTCCGGTTATTAACAATGGTACGACTCATACTTTCTGGGTTCGAGTCAACACAAGTGGTCTTGCTCGAAGCACGAACAACAACACCAATCTTTCGATCCAGATTGTCAACTATAATAACTTGACGTGGAATGAGTACGGCACCGGCACTCCTAACTTCTACTTGAATCAAACCGCGGTACCTTTAACCGCGAACGCTGGTGGCTTCTAAACTGCTGAAATCCTGCTAATGACTAAAAGACCTCCCTTCCGGGAGGTCTTTTAGTTTTAGGAAAAGTTTTTAAATCTATTCACTCGAACAAGTTTTGTCTTTAAGTTTTAATAGTTCCAGATAATTTTTTAAAGGGTCGTTCTGGTCGTAGATGGCTGAGGCGATAACGATAAAGTCCGGGCTGAATTTCGTAATTTGTTCGAGATTTGATTTTTTGATGCCGCCGTCAACCATCAGTTTTTGCTTTGGATTAATTTTTGTTTTAACCCAAGTTAAGCGATCGTAGGTTTTAATTAAAAACTCTTGGCCGGCCTTGCCCGGCTCGACCCCTAAGACTAAAATGCCGTCGATAAATTTTAAGTATTTTTCAATTTTGATCGGTTCAGTCAAAGGGCTGAGGCCAAGCCAGACTTCTTTTTTTGTTCGTTTGGCCAGACGCAAAAGGCCGCCGGGCTGGTCGGAGGCTTCAAGATGGAGAATCAATCTTTTGATCACGGGTTTGCTCCAAGCCAGTATTTCTTGAGGTTTGAGTCTAAGCATCAGGTGGAGATCGATTTTCAGTTCGGCCGGGAGTTTTTTAAGATCGTTAAAGTTCCGCCAAGTTTCGGTGTTGGCGAAATCTTTGGCCGCGACATCGAGATGAAACTCCTGGGTCAATTCTTTCAGGGCATTAATTTTTTTGACAACCTCGTCAAAATTTTCGGCGTTAATCGCCGGTATAATTTTCATTTATGTTATAATTATAATGATTATAGAATTGATTCATATTTTATTTTAAATATTAAATTATTAAATCGGTTTGGTTGAAGCAATGGCGGCAAAGTCAAAAAATAAACTTTTAATCAGATTAAAGTGTTCAAAGTGCGATCGGATTAACTATTATGTTTATCGTCGGAAAGACGCGGAGAAGAAACTTCAATTAAATAAATTTTGCAAGTGGTGCCGAGCTTACGTTAACCACAAGGAAGCGAAGCACTAAGACTAATGGCGGAAGAGGAGATGATTAAAACGGAAAAAACATTGTCGGCTCAGGTCAAATTTTTATTGGCCGCGGTCATTATTTTGGCCATTATTCTTTTTGTCGTTGTCTTTAATAAGAGCCGGGTCAATGGCCAGCCGGATTTTTACGCGGTTTATTTGCGTTCCGGTGAAATTTATTTTGGCCAGCTCCAAACTTTTCCGAATTTCGGTCTGCGCGATGTTTATATGCTTCAAACCAATCCTCAAAATCAAAAAACACCCTATAGTCTTTTGCCTTTCGCCGATGTTTTTTGGGGGCCGAATCCGAAGAGCTTGCTCGAAATAAATAAAAACGATGTTGTCTGGATAATCAAACTTAGTCATACCAGTCCGGTCTACCGCGCGATTTTGAGCTTAAGTGGTAATAATTTATTCGGTCTTCCTAATCAAACAATTCCAACGCAACCAAATATTTTTTCCAGCTCGTCAACGCCAGCGGCAAGATAAGATTCTACCTGAACGAAATCGCTGAAAGACTGGCGATAAGTTGAGTGAACATTTTTCTTTTTTCTGATAAGAAGGAAGGCAAATTTCAGTGGCAAGCGAACGAACTTATCCAATCTGGAAGGCTTTGGCTAAGAGCAGGTTGGGCGAAAGAAAAAATTTCGATTCCGCGCCGCCGGCGGGATAGACGACGATTGAGAAAAAAATCGCGCGAGTTAAAAATATTAATACTGGAAACAAGGCCGCGTTCAAGATTTAAAATTTTAAGTTTTGGAGATTTTCGATTTGTTTGATTAAAGTTGAACAATAACCCCATTCGTTGTCGTACCAGGAAAAAACTTTGACCAAGTCGCTGTCGACGACTCGGGTTAGGCCGAGATCAATGATCGCGCCGTAAGCTTGGCCGATGATGTCGCTTGAGACAACTTGGTCTTCGGTCGTTGTCACGATACCTTGCCACTCCAGGTTTTTTGTCTCGGTTTTGAAAATTTCATTGACTTCTTCGATCGTCGTTGGCCGTTCGCTCAAAAAAGTCAAGTCAACCAAGGAGCCGGTCATAGTGGGAACGCGCAAAGAGACGCCGTCAAACTTATTTTTGAATTGAGGCAAAACTTTAACCGTGGCCTCGACCGCGCCTGTGGTCGAGGGAACGATATTCATCGCTCCGCCTCGACCGCGACGAAAATCTTCGCCCTTACTGACGCTGTCAACGAGCGCTTGAGTGGCGGTGTAGCCGTGGACGGTTGAAAGAATCGCTTTTTTAACGCCGATCGTCTTGGCCATTATCGCGATAGCGGGATTGGTGGCGTTGGTCGTGCACGAGGCGTTGGAAAAAATTTGGTTTTCCGAAAGAGCTTGAATATTCAGGTTTGGCGTCGAGGTCGGCGTTACTTCGTCTTTGGCCGGAGCGGTGATAATAACCTTTTTCGCGCCGGCCTGAATATGAGCCTGAGCCTTGGCCGTGGTCGTGAAGAAACCGGTTGACTCGATCACGACGTCAATATTGAGATCGCGCCAGGGCAATTTGCTTGGATCGGATTCTTTGAAAACACTGATTTCTTTGCCGGCGGCGACAAGGCGGTTATTTTCAATTGAAATATCTTTTTCGTAGCGGCGGTAGGTCGTGTCGTATTTTAAAAGGTAGGCGAGATTTTCGATTGGGGAGAGGTCGTTGATGGCGACGATTTCGATTCCGGGTTTTTCAAACGCCTGACGGAAAAAAATTCGGCCGATTCGGCCAAAACCGTTGATCGCGATTTTCATTTTTAATTTTAAGAATTAATTTTGACTGATTTAAAAATTATAACAAAAATTAGCGGCAAAAAATAAAAAGAAGGCTCGACCATTTTTACAACTGATCGAGCCGCCAATATTTTTCCGATTATTTAGAACCATCTAAACAACTGGGTACCTCGTTTTTGTTTTGGAAAGCTTTCTTCCGACGATCTCAACCAGGTCGTTGAAAGTCTGAATACTTTCAGCCTCTTCGTCCGGTATGGTGATACCGAACTCGTCCTCGACCTTGTAGAGCAGTTCGACCAGACCGAGCGAGTCAGTCAAGCTGATTAACTCGGTCTCTGGCTCAAGATCCTCGGTCCGGCAAGCCATTTCGTCGACCGCAAGTTTTTTGAGCCTTCCCTCGATATTGGTAGGCATTTTTTTCTCCTTTTTGGTTTTGAGAACAAAACAGTAATTAAATTATAACGGTTTTTAACTTAAAACCATTCTAATTATTTATTGGAACCACCTTCTAATTTGGTTAATTCGGATTTGCTTTGGGAAAAAATATGTTAAAATAATAATTAGTCAAGTTAAACTTATCGAGATTTAATATAGGATTTTTTTTGGAAGGGTTTTTAACCAGAGCCTTTTAAGAGCGGCTAGTTTTTTATTTAAGCTGAAGTTAAATTATGTCAATCAAAGTGGTTAAATCAAGAGGAAAAAGCAAGATTGTTTCCATCCGGGTTAATTATCGCAAAGATTTAAATCAGGCTGAACCATACCGGCCGCTTTTGCGTTCGATTAAACAAAATCCGGCCAGAAATAATCAGGGCCGGGTCACAGTTAGGTCTCGTTCTGGGCCAAGCCATCGCCGGCTTTATCGGATCGTTGATTTTTCCCGATTGGATCGGAAAAACGTGCCGGGCCGAGTCGAGTCAATCGAGTACGACCCCAATCGAACCGCTTTTATCATGCTGGTTGTCTATCGCGACGGCGAACGTCGTTATCATCTCGCTCCAGCCGGAGTCAAGGTTGACGATGAAGTGATTATGAGCGAGTCGGCCGGTTTGAAGCCGGGCAACCGCTTAAGCTTAAAAAATATTTTGCCTGGAACCGAAGTTTGCGAGGTTGAAATGACGCCGGCCGGCAAGGGTAAATTCGGCCGAAGCGCCGGCTCAAAAATAACCATTATGGGTTTTGATGAAAAATATTGTCTTTTAAAAATGCCATCGGCTGAGGTCAGAAAGGTTTCAAAAGATTGCTACGCCACAATTGGTTCGGTTTCCAACCAAGACCATCGCAACGTTCGAATCGGTAAAGCCGGCCGAAATCGCTGGCTTGGTCGCCGGCCTCACGTCCGCGGCAGCGCCATGAATACGAGAGACCATCCTTATGGCGGCGGCAAGGGCAAGATGGGTTTGGGCCGAAGGAAATTAAAAACGAGATCGGGCAAGGTTACGGCTGGCCATCGAACCAGGCATCGAAAAAAGCCGTCGAGTCGATTAATCGTTCGCCGGCGAAAATAAATTTAATCAATTAAACAATGAGCCGAAGTTTAAAGAAGGGTTATTATATTGAAGAAAGTTTATTAAAGCGGGTTGAGCAGGCTAAATCTTTGAGCGCCAAAGAAAAAGAAAAGGCGGTCATTCGAACCTGGTCGCGCGCTTCCAGTGTTACACCGGAAATGGTTGGCTTGACGATTGAAGTTCACAACGGCAAGATTTTTATCAAAGTCAAGATTGTCGAAGAAATGGTGGGCCATCACTTGGGCGAGTTTGCCCAAACGAGAAAATTCATTAAGCATGGCGGTAAGCTTCAACGCGAATTAGAAAAGAAACAGCAAGTTTAAAAATGATCAAAGTTTATTTGCGCCGATTGAACATTACGCCCAAGAAAGTTTTGATTGTCAGTAATTTGATTCGAGGTTTGAGCGCGGCCGAGGCCGAACGTCAGCTTTTATTTAGTCCGAAAAGAGCGAGCGAGCCGCTTTTAAAATTATTGCGGTCCGGTTTGGCCGCGGCCAAGCAGAAGAAAATCGAAAAAGATAATTTAAAAATTAAAACCTTGGTTGTTAACGAAGGGCCAAAGCGAAAAAGATTTCGGCCCGCTTCAAGAAGCAACGTTGGCACGATCACTAAAAGAACGACGCACGTTTTTTTGGAGTTGGATAAAATTAAAGATGAGTCATAAATTATCGCCATTTAGTTTGAGATTGGGTTTGAACCAAAATTTTCGGTCGGCTTGGTTTTTTAAACGAAGTTTCAAAGTTTTGCTTGAGGCGGATTATCTTATTCGTAAAACGATCTGGACGATGTTTCCAAAATCGGGCGTGGTCGACATCGTGATCGAGAGAAAAAGTTTGGAACATTCAAAAGTTATCGTTAAAACGTCAAAGCCAGGCGTTTTGATTGGACGTGAGGGCCAGAAGTTAAAACAGCTTCAGGCCGAGATTAACAAAACGCTCGAACCGCTTTTTAAAAGAGCAAAGATGTCAAAACCGGCCTTGGATTTCGATATTCTTGAAGTGAGAAAACAAAATCTTTGTGCTCAAATTTTGGCTCAGCAGGCTGCTTTTGAAATTGAGAAAAGGCAGTCGGTTCGGCGAGTGATGAAGAGATTGATTGAACGAGCGAGGCAACAGCGGGAAAATTTGGGCATCAGAGTTCAAATCTCAGGTCGTTTGAATGGTTCAGAAATCCACCGAACCGAAGTTTTGAGCTGGGGCAAGATGCCGCTGAGCACCTTGAGGGCGAAGATTGAGTACGCGACCGATCGGGCCAAGTGCACCTACGGCATTGTTGGCATTAAGGTTTGGCTTTATCAGGGCGAAAAAATTAAGAACGAAGAAAATTCGGAATAAATTTTTAATTTAAAATGCTTCAGCCAAAAAAAATGAAATACCGAAAGTGGCAGAAGGGCCGATCGTTGGAGCGGATGTTTTCGACTAAGGGCACGGAATTATCTTTTGGTCAAGCCGGGTTGAGATCGCTCGATTTTTATCAGTTGACCGATCGGCAAATTGATTCGGTTGTCAAAGAAATGAAAAGAGTTTTGGGCAAGAAGGGCCGGGTTTGGCTAAGAGTTTTTCCCCATAAGCCAGTTACCAAAAAACCGCCGGAAGTGCGAATGGGCGGCGGCAAGGGCGATCTCGACCATTACGTCAGCGTGATCGAACCGGGCAAGATGGTGGTTGAGGTTGAGTCGCGCGACCACGACTTGGCTCTCCGATCATTAAAGGCGGCCTCGTATAAATTGCCGATTAAAACCAAGTTGGTTTTAAAATAAAATGAAGTTAAAAGATTTAAGAGGCAAAAATCAGGTTGAGTTGGTAAAATTGAGGCAGGAGTTGAAAGAAAAAATTTTCCAGGCGAAAATTTTAAAAGCTCAAAACCAGTTGAAAAAGCCGGAGGGGTTGAAGCAGCTAAAAAAAGATTTGGCTCGCGTTTTAACCCTGAGACAAAATTTAATTAAGAAAGAAACAAGCCGGTCGGAAAAATAAAAATGAAAAAACGAGTAAGTGGTCAAGTCGTTTCAACTAAGATGGCAAAGACGGTCGTGGTTGTGAATAAGGTCTTAAAACAGGAAAAACTTTATCGAAAGTTTTATCATCGTTTGACCAGATATTACGCCGACCCGAAAGATTTTGATTTGAAAGTAGGCGATTCGGTTTTGATCGAAGAAACGAGACCGCTGTCGAAATTAAAACGTTGGCGGGTGATTAAAATTTTAACCAGCTTGGCCAGCCCGGAGAAAAATGATTAAGCGAGGAACTTGGTTAAACGCCGCCGACAACAGCGGTGCGGTCAAGTTAAAATGTATCGGTTTTGTCGGCTTGGGTAATCGCGAAGGCGCCGGTATCGGCGATGTTATTGTTTGTTCGGTTAAAAAGGCCTTGCCGCGAAAACAGGTAAGCGCCGGTCAGGTCGTAAAGGCGCTCGTGGTCAGACAGCGTCGATCTTGGCGGCGGCAAGATGGCAGTTCGGTTAGATTTGAAGAAAACGCCGCGGTTTTATTAAAGTCAACCAAAGAAATTTTGGGCAATAGAATTTTCGGTCCGATCCCAAGGGAATTAAGAAATAACCGAGTTGAAAAAATCGTTAACTTGGCCCAGGAGTTAGTCTAAGATGAAAATAAAAAAAGGCGATTTAGTTTTTGTCGATAAGGGCAAGAGCCGGAGCAAGACTGGCAAGGTTCTTCGAATCATACCAAAAGAAAATCGGATCGTCGTTGAAGGTTTGAATATGGCGAAAAAACACGCTCGGCCGAGGCGGCAGGGCGAGAAGGGTCAGATTATTGATATTCCCCGACCGATGAGTTTAAGTAATGTTCGATTGGTCTGCCCGGCTTGCGGTCAGCCCACCCGAGTTGGTTATCAAATCGGTCAAGACAAAAAAAAGACGCGATTGTGCAAAAAATGTCATCAGGCGATTAAGTAAAAAATTTTAAAATGGAAAGTCCAGCGCGAGAAAAATTTAAAAAAGAAATCGAGCCGAAATTGAGGAAGGATTTGGGTTTGAAAAACAATTTCGCCGGGCCTAAACCAGTTCGGGCAATTTTACAAATCGGCGTGGGCAAGATGGTGATTCAAAGCGCCGAGAACAAAGAAAAAATTTTAACCGAAGCCGGTTTCGTTTTAAATCAGATTAGCGGTCAGAAGCCCGCTTTGGTCAAGGCGAAAAAATCCGTCGCCGGTTTTAAATTAAGGGAAGGCCAGCCGGTCGCTTTAATGGCAACATTGCGTCGGGGGCGTCTTTTTGATTTAATTGATCGTTTGACCACTTATGTTTTACCTCGGATTCGCGATTTTCGCGGGTTGACCGAAAAAAATTTCGATCGCGACGGCAATATTAACCTTGGTTTTCGCGAAGTCAGTATTTTTCCTGAAGCGATTTCTGATAAAATAAGAATGAATTTTGGTTTACAAATAACCATTATCGGCAAAAGTAAGAACAAAGAAGAGAAAATTAAACTCTGGCAGAGTTTGGGTTTTCCCATAAAAAATTAAAATGCCTTCAAAAGCGCAAATTCGCCGCTGGAAAGAACCAGCCAAATTTAAAACCAAGCAGAGAAATGTTTGTTTTCGTTGCGGTCGGACTAGAGGTTATTTGGGCGATTTTAATTTATGTCGAATTTGTTTTAGAGAGTTGGCTCAAGTTGGAGAAATTCCCGGAGTCAAAAAAGCAAGTTGGTAAAATGTCTTCAGACCCGATTAGCGATATGTTCAGCCAATTAAGAAATGGTTGGATGGTGAAACGGAAAAATGTCGTCATTCCTCATTCGAAATTGAAGTTTGAACTTTTGAAAAAATTGGAAGAAAAAAAATTGATCAAGAAAATCGAAATTGAAAATCGATCCGGAGGGGAGGGCCAAAAAAAAATTATCGTCGAGCTGAGTTATCTTGAAAACAAACAGGCGCCGATTGAAACGATTAAAATAATTTCCAAACCAAGCCGTCGTTGGTACGCCGGTTGGCGAGAACTTCGGTCGGGTTGGGCCGGTTCGGTCATTGTTTCAACTTCACGCGGCCTTCTTTTTGACAACGAAGCCAGACGTCAAAAATTGGGCGGCGAAGTCATCGTTGAGATAATTTAAATTTAAAAATGTCAAAGATAGGCAAACGGCCAATTATAATTCCAGCCGAAGTTCAGTTTGAACAATCAGCCGGCCAGTTTCTGATCAAGGGCCCATTGGGTCAGCTGAGTTTTAAACCATCGGCCCAGATCGAAGTTTTAAAAGAAGGCGATCAGTTGATTGTCAAGCCAACGGTTTTAAACAAGACCACCCGTCAACTTTGGGGCACGAACCGGGCGAATTTGAATAATAAGATTCAGGGCGTCAAGGTTGGTTTTACTAAAGAATTAATACTGGAAGGGCTTGGTTATAACGCCGAGATCAAGGCGGATAAAATTATTTTTAAAGTTGGTTACAGCCATACGATCGAGTTGAATACCCCGATCGGTTTAAAAATTGAGGTGAAACAACAAAAAGGTTTTCAAATAATCAGAGTTGAGGGGATTGATCGAGAAAAAGTCGGTCAGTTCGCCGCGGTCATAAAAAAATTAAGGAAAGCCGATCCGTATAAATTAAAAGGTTTTCGTTATGTCGGAGAAGTGATTAAGAGAAAGGCGGTCAAGAAAGTGGCGAAATAAAAATGAGCGACAAAGTTTTTAAAACCGAAAAAAGAATCCGAAGACATAATCGAATCAGAAAGATCGTGGTTGGATCAAAGGCCCGGCCGCGTTTGTCTGTTTTTAAATCGAATCAACACATTTACTGCCAACTGATCGACGATCAGCTCGGTCTGACCTTGGCCGCGGTTTCAACCCAAAATAATCGCGAGCGGTTTAAGGGTTTGGTTAAAGTTGAACGGGCAAAAAAAGTCGGCGAGCTGATCGCGGCCGCGGCCTTGGCCAAAAATGTCAAGACGGTTGTTTTTGATCGCGGCGGTTTCCGTTATCACGGTCGGATTAAGGCTTTGGCCGAAGCGGCTCGCCAAGCTGGTTTGGAATTTTAAATTTAAACATGAACCAAAATCGTCAATTTGAAAGCTGGGATTATCACGTTTTAGAAGTTAAGCGAGTGACCAAGGTTGTCGCCGGCGGCAAAAGATTCAAAATTAGAGCTTTTGTCGTCATCGGCAATCGGTCCGGCTTGGTTGGTTTTGGTGTGGGTAAGGGTTCGGATTTAAGCCAGGCGGTTGAAAAAGCTAAGCGGCTTGGTCAAAAAAACGCGGTTAAAATCGAAATTGTTGGCGGAACAATCAGCCGGCCAGTTTTGGCCAAAGTCAAAGCGAGCCAAGTTTTGATTAAACCGGCCGCGGCTGGCCGCGGCTTAATCGCGGGCGGAACAATGAGAGAAATTTTAGAGTTGGCCGGCGTCGAAAACGCCACGGCTAAAATTATTAGTTCGTCCAAAAACCATTTTACCAACGCTTTGGCCACTCTGGCCGCCTTGGCCAAATTAAGTCGAGGGACCGAGTTAAATATCAATGTTAATTAACCAGTTGAATTATCGTTTAAAAAAGAATAAGCGTGTTGGTCGAGGCGGCAAAAAAGGCAGCACTTCGGGCCGAGGCCAAAAGGGCCAGAAGGCTCGGGCTGGTCACCGAATTCGGCCAGCCTCGCGCGATCTGATTTTGAAATTTCCCAAAAAACGAGGGTCAAAATTTAAACCAATTAGTCCGAGGCCATTCGTTTTTAATTTAAACGAGATCGAAAATAAATTTCAGCCGGGCGAAAGAGTGAGTTCCGAGTCGTTGCGACAGAAAAAAATTTTAAAAGTCAGCCGGAGTCTAAAAAAGTTTAAGATTAAAATTTTGGCTCAGGGCGAGTTAACGAAAAAATTAATTTTTGCTCAGACCTTGCTTTTTTCCGACCGAGCCAAGGAAAAAATCGTTAAGTCCGGATCGATTATTGAAGAAGAATAACGGCGTTCAATGAAAAAATTTATCAACACAATCACGACTCTCTTTCGAGTGCCGGATTTAAGGAAGCGAGTTTTAATTGTTCTTGGTTATTTATTGATTTTTAGAATTATTGCCAACATTCCTTTACCGGACGTTGATTTGAATCGAATCCAAAATCTTCTCTCTTCGAATCAGCTTTTCGGCATTCTTAATGTTTTTATTGGTAACACTCTAAGCCGATTGTCGATCGCGATGCTCGGCGTCGGCCCTTATATTACCGCGGTTATCATTATGCAGCTTTTAACTATGGTTTATCCGCGTTTAAAGGAGATGTATTACGAAGAAGGCGACGCGGGCAAACTTAAATTTAATCAGTACGGTCGTTATCTGACTGTGCCCTTGGCCCTGCTCCAGTCTTTTGGGTTCCTTAAATTTTTGGAGGCGCAGGGCGTGATCTTTTTCGCCTCGCCTTTTGATCTGATCCGCGATGTTATTTTGGTTACGACCGGGACGATATTTTTGATGTGGCTGGGCGAGTTGATCACCGAACAAAAATTATCCAACGGCATTTCTTTGATTATTTTTTCTGGCATTGTCGCCCAGGCGCCGCAAATTATTCAACAGGCGTTAGTCTCGTTTACGTTAAGCAGCTTAAACGGCTACATTATTTTCGGCTTAATGGCAATCTTGGTTGTCGCCGGCATTATTTTCATCAGCGAGGGCGAGCGTCGGATTCCTTTGAGTTTCGCCAAGCGAGTTAGAGGCACGAAACTTTATGGCGGCGCTTCGAGCTATCTACCAATCCGAGTTAACCAAGCCGGCGTTATCCCGATTATTTTCGCGATCTCGCTCTTGCTTTTCCCGGCAACGATTAGCCAAATTTTGGCCACGACCAATCTCTCTTTTATTAAACCAATCAGCGTTGTCATTAATAATATTTTGAAAAATAATTTTGTTTTTGCCAGCCTTTATTTCATTTTGGTTTTTGCTTTTACTTATTTTTACACAGCTATTACTTTCGAACCGCACGAACTTTCTTTAAATTTTCAAAAGTCCGGCGCGTTCATACTTGGTATTCGGCCGGGTCAGGAGACGACGAAATATTTGAGTCAAATTGTTTCACGTTTAACTTTATTCGGTGCTTTTTTTCTTGGTTTGATCGCGATCTTGCCTCAAATCACTCAAGCAGTCACCGGTTTGGAATTCGCTCAGATCGGCGGTACTTCGATTTTAATTGTCGTCGCGGTCGCGATTGAAAGTATCCGTCAGATCGAATCGGAATTAGCCGCCCGCCGCTATGAAGTCTAGGGCTTTTTTTATCACGGGTAAACCGGCTTGCGGCAAAGACACTCAGGCGAACTTATTGGCAAAAAGGTTTGGTTTAATTAAAATTGATTCATCAGGCTTGATTAGGAATTTTTTTAGCCGGTTCAAAGGAAAAAAAATTTTAGTTGGCGGTTTAATTGTTGATTTAAAAAGAGAAAAAGAAAAATATCAAAAAGGCGAACTGGCAAGCCACCGTTTTGTCGGTCATTTAATCGCTAATCAAATAAAGTCATCTTTTAAGCTCGGCCAATCAGTCGTTATCGCCGGTTCGCCTCGGAGCTTGATCGAGGCGAAAGTTGAATTGAAGGCTTTGATTGAAACTTATGGCCAAGGCGATTTTTTTATTTTTTATCTAAAAGTAAACAATCAGGTCGTCCAGGCTCGATCGATCTTAAGAAATCGGTCGGATCAACTTGATCGGCCAGGGGTGTTTAAAAAGAGGCTGGCGGTTTTTAAAAAAGAAGTTTGGCCGGGCCTGGTCTACTTGAAATCGAAAAAGAGTTTAATTGAGATTAATGGCCAGGGGCGCGAACGAGAAGTTTTTAAACGGTTGATTGAAAAAATTAATTGATCTTCTTGGGCGATAAATTTTGATCGGGTTGCCTTCCGGCTTTAAATAAGATTCTAATTTTTTCGAATAGATTTTGTTTTGATCATTCTGCCGGTTAGATTGAATTCTTTCCGCTTCTAATCCAAGCGGATTTTTTTATTCGGAAACTTTGACGATGGATTGGCGAGAGTCCGAATTTTTTAATCGCGGCAATGTGCCGGCTTGTGCCATAGCCTTTGTTTTGCTCGAACCGATAAGAAGGAAAATTAACGGCAAGTTTTTTCATCAGACTGTCTCGTTCGACTTTGGCGACAATCGAACTGGCGCCGATGGAAATAATTTTTTCATCGCCTTTGATCCAACTTTCGTATCGGATCGGTTTGGCCAGCCTGATCGGCCCGTCAATTAAAGTTAAGTCCGGTTTAAATCGTTCAATCAGTTGATTGATCGAATCGAGCCAAGCTTGGCTTAAGCCAAATCGGTCAATCTTATTTGCTTCAGTCTTGATAATTTTGTAAACTAAACCAAGATTTTTTATTTGAGCGAAAATCGATTGGCGTTGGTTTGGACTAAGTTTTTTCGAATCGGCGATTGGCAGTTTTTTTAATTTTTTGAAACTTTGGCGACTAACGATCAAACCGGCGACAAAAAACGGTCCGGCTAGGGCGCCGCGACCAACTTCGTCGATCGCTAAAATTTTTTTTATTTTTCTGTCTTGGAATAATTTTTTTTCGCGTTCGGTCGGTTTGATCATCTAATTTTCTATTTTAAAAGAATTCCGACAATTGACCAAAAATCGGTTTAAAAAGGCGAGTGTTTATTAGTTTTTAAGAATTAGCTTAAATCAACAACCGCGATCGGGCTAATTTGACATTAGGGTAGTCTCGTCTAAAATTATCCAAGATGAAATTTACCCATCTTCACACCCACACTCATTACAGCCTTCTTGACGGTTTGATCAAAATTGATAAGTTGGTCAAACGGGCGAAGGAGTTGAATTTTGAAGCGATTGCCATCACCGATCACGGCAACATGTATGGTGCGATTGAATTTTATAAAAAATCAAAACAGGCCGGGTTAAAACCAATCATCGGTCTCGAAGCTTACTTGGCCCCGCGGACAATCAACGACCGCGCCGCCGGGATTGATTCAAAGAGTTATCATATTACTCTCTTGGCCAAGAATGAAGCCGGTTATAAAAATTTATTAAAATTAACAAGTCAATCTTGGTTAGACGGGTTTTACTACAAACCGAGAATCGACAAAAATCTTTTGCGTCAGCACAGTGACGGTTTGATCGCTTTATCCGGCTGTTTGTCTGGTGAAATTAATCGTCTTATCCTCAGTAATAATTTTAAAGGCGCCGAAGAAAAAGTTTACGAGTATCTTGATATTTTCGGCCGAGAAAATTTTTTTCTCGAGCTTGGCTATCATCGATCTTTGCCCGACTCGGTCAAATCGTATCGGGCCTTGATCGAGTTGAGTCAAAAAACAAAAGTGCCGCTCGTCGCGACTCAGGATATGCATTATCTTTTGGCCGAGGAGAGAGATCTACACGATATATTTCTGGCTATTCAGACTGGTAAGGATATTGACCAGGGCGATCGTTTGACGATGAAAAGCGATTTGTTTCATTTTGCCTCAGTCGAGGAGATGGTTGAAAATTTTAAAGAAATACCCGAGGCAATCGCTCAGACCGAGCTGATCGTTGAACAGTGCGATTTGGAAATTGATTTCGGCCCGAAGATGCCGGCCTATCCATTGCCTCAAACCGAGACGGCCGAATCGTATTTAAAAAAAATAGTCGACCAAGGTTTGAGCTGGCGCGATTTGAGTCGAACGGCCGAGATTGAAAGAAGAATTGAAAACGAACTTAAGATTATTAATCAGACCGGCTTCTCGTCCTATTTTCTGATTGTTCATGATTTTATTAATTGGTCGAAAAGTCAGGGGATTAAAATCGGTCCAGGCCGAGGTTCGGTTGCCGGCAGCCTGGTCGCTTATTCACTTGGTATTACTGAGATTAATCCTTTGAAATACGGGCTTATTTTCGAACGTTTCCTCACGCTCGAGCGTGTTAGTTTTCCTGATATTGACACGGATTTTTCCGATTTAAGGCGCGATGAGGCGATTGAGTATTTAAAACAAAGATTCGGTCGCGACCATGTCGCTCAAATTATTACCTTTGGTAAAATGGCCTCTCGGGCCGCTGTCCGCGATGTTGGCCGAGCGATGGGATTGGCTTATGGGTTTTGCGATCAAATTGCTAAAGTAATTCCTTACAACATTCCTTTGACTGAGGCGATTAAGACCGTGCCGGAATTAGCTAATTTTTATAAAAACAATAATGAGGCGAAGGTGTTGATTGATAACGCCGAAAGGCTCGAAGGAACTGTTCGTCACGCCTCGGTTCACGCTTCGGGCGTGGTCGTGACGGTCGCGGCTTTAACCGACTACGTCCCGCTCCAAACAGCGCCACAGAGCGACCAACTAACTATTACTCAGTACGATATGTACTCGGTCGAAGAGCTGGGTTTGTTGAAATTGGATTTTCTCGGTTTAAGAAACCTTTCGACGATCGAAAAAGCGGAGGAGTTAATCGAAGCGCGTCACCAAACTAAAATTACTTTCGATCAAGAAAAATTCAACGACCGCGAAACGTTTGATATTTTCCAGGCCGGGGCGACCTTTGGCGTTTTCCAACTTGAGAGCCGCGGTATGCGCGATTATTTAAAAAAAATAAAACCAAACAGTTTAAATGATATTATTGCTTTGCTCGCGCTTTATCGGCCCGGACCGATTGAGCTAATTCCGGATTACATCAAACGCAAACATAAGATCGAATCTGTCCGTTATCTTCATCCGAAACTCGAGCCGATCTTGGCGGAAACTTACGGTGTTGCCGTTTATCAGGAACAGTTGATGAAAATCGCTCAGGAGTTGGCCGGTTTTTCTTTGGCTGAAGCCGATATTTTGCGAAAAGCGGTAGCGAAAAAAAACGTCAGTCTTTTAGAGAAGCAAAAACAAAAGATGATTGACGGTATGATTAAAAATAACATTAACGAGCGAGTCGCTAACCAGATTTGGGAATGGTACGAGCCGTTTGCTCGTTATGGTTTTAATAAAAGCCACAGCGTCGGCTACGCTATGATTTCCTATCAGACCGCCTTTATTAAGGCGCATTATCCGCTTGAGTACATGGTTTCTCTTTTTATAAGCGAGGGTCATGATTTGGAACGAGTCGGAGAATTAATTAATGAAGCCAAACGGCTTGGCTTCCAGGTGTTGCCGCCGGACTTAAACAAAAGCAATAGCAATTTTAGCCTTGACCGCGATGATAATATTCGTTTCGGTCTCGGCGCGGTTAAAAATGTCGGGATGAAGTTGGTTGAGATAATTGAAGCGGAACGAGAGAAAAATGGTCCGTTTATTTCGATCAGCGATTTTCTTTGCCGGATTAAAAACCGGGATTTAAATAAAAAATCTTTGGAAAGTTTGGTCAAGGCCGGCGCGCTTGATTCATTTGAATCGAGGGACGATCTTCTTTTTAATATTGATTTATTGCTTGAGTTCGGTCAACGCCAAAAAATTCTGGTTTCAAGGCCGAAAGGTTTGTTCGGCGATCAAGTTGAAAAAATTAACTTAAAACCAGGTCCGGAAATTTCAGCGATCGAAAAACTTAACTGGGAGAAGGAGTTGATCGGCATTTATTTAACCAACCACCCATTCAAACTTCTGGCGCCAAAACTTAACGGCAAGGTTACGGCTATCCGCGAAATAAAAAAATACAAAGATGTAATTAAAGTCAAGACTGGTGGTATCATTAACTCGGTCAAAAAAGTCATAACGAAAAGAAACGAACCGATGGTTTATTTTAAAATCGAGGACTTAACCAATCAACTTGAAGCGGTTGTTTTTCCTTCGACTTTCCAAAAAAATCACTTTGTTTGGCAAGAGGGCAAGATTGTTGTTGTCACCGGCAATTATAACCCAAATATGGACGGCGGCCGATTGATTTGCGAGAAAATTGAGGAGGTTCGGTAAAAAAGATTCGGCTAAAATAAAATCCGGTCGGATGGATTGACCTTTAATTATTGATTAATATTTTTTAACCTTGAATATTTATCTTTTCTGCTAAAATTAATTTAGTTTAGTCCGATTGGAAACAGATCCGAGAGGAACTTATTTTTAATTAAAAATTTTTGGTTTAATCAGCTTTATTCTTAAATTTTGTCTAAGCCAATTTTATTTATGGTTAAAGTTAAAGCGGAAAATTTAAAAACAAAAGAAGAAAAAAAAATCGTCAATCTTAAAACCCGACCGCCGATCGTGACTATTCTCGGCCACGTTGATCAGGGCAAGACGACCTTGCTAGATTATTTGCGTCAGACCAAAGTGGCGGAGAAAGAAGTCGGCGGCATTACTCAAAGAATCGGCGCCGATGAAATTAAATTTTCTTTTGGTCCAAACAAGGAATTGAAAAGGATCACTTTTATTGATACGCCCGGCCATGAAATTTTCACTAAATTAAGAGAAAGAGGCGCGGCCGTCGCCGACTTCGTTCTTCTTTTGATCGCGATTGACGACGGGGTTAAACCTCAAACGATTGAATCAATCGAATTTCTGAAAGCTTTCGAATTGCCCTTTATCGTCGTTTTAAATAAGATTGACAAAAAAGGTTTTGACCCAAATCGTATTTTCCAAAATTTAAACGATCGTGGCGTCGTCGTTGAAGATTGGGGTGGCAACGTCCCGGTCGTAAAAATTTCGGCTAAAACCGGCGAGAACATCGATCAGCTTTTGGAGATGATTACGATTATGGCCGAGTTGAAAGAATTAAATTATGATCCCGATCAACCGGCGAGCGGATTCGTTTTGGAAGCGGTTCGGGACGCCCAAAAGGGTATTATTGTAAGCGTCGTTATCCAGGCCGGCCGTTTAGAGATAGGTGATTCAATCGCGACCGCGACGGCTTCGGCCAAGGTTAAGTTTATGGAAAATAATCAAAATCAAAGGCTTGACTTGATTGAACCGAGCGCAGCCGCCCTAATCGGCGGTTTTAAAAATTTGCCTCTGGTCGGTGAAATTTTCAGATTTTCAACCGAAGCAAGTTTAAACGAAGTTCAATCAAATTTGATCGAAGAAGAAGCCAAGACAAGACAGAAATATATTATCGGGGTCAAGCCGAACTTGAGCCAAGCTGAGACCGACGAAGATGTTTATTGGTTTAACTTAAAGGCGGATAGTCTTGGTTCGCTTGAAGCTTTGGAAAAAATAATTCGCAAAATTGGCCAAGAAAAAAACTTGAACTTTAAAATTGTTAAAGCCGATTTGGGTTTGATTGGTTCGGATGATTTGCGTTTAATCAAGAGTGATCGGTATTTTTTGGTCGCTTTCAATATTAGAACAAATAAAGAAGTTCGTGACCAGATAAAAGATTTAAAAATTAATTTTTTTGACGGCGACGTTATTTACGAACTTGAAAATAAGGTCACTCAAAAATTGGAAAAAGCGAACGTTGAAGCTGAGTCGGCGGTCGAGTTAAATGTTTTGGCGGTCTTCAACCGGCTTAAAAACAAACAAACGATTGGCGGCGAAGTTGTCAGCGGTCCGATTAAATCGAATCAGTCTTTTAAAATTATTCGAGCGGAAGCGGAGATTGGCGTGGGCAAGATTCTGAGTTTGGAAAAAGACAAGAAATCGACGCGTCAAATCAATCAAGGTTTAGGCGGTTTCATTGTTGGCGCCGATGTTGAAATTAAAACCGGCGATCGTTTAGTTGTAAAATAAATTTAAGCCGAGTTTTGGTTGCTGAAGTTAAAAAAATTTATTTTTCAAGCGGCTTAAATGGCCAGGTGCCCGAGTGGTTAGGGAACGGTCTGCAAAACCGTTTGACAGGAGTTCGAATCTCCTCCTGGCCTCCGTTTATTCCCGGGTTGGGCTAAAATTTTAAAATCGCCGTCGTTAAAATTAATGCCCGAATTTAAAAAATAAAAAATGCTAATTTTAAACTGGAAGATGAATCCTAAAAGTTTAACCGAAGCGAATAAACTTATTTTTGCTTATGAAAAACAAATCCAAGATTTAAAAATTAAACCGCGTTCGATCTTAATCGCTCCGCCCAGTCTCTTTTTGCCCGTTTTGGTCCAAAAGCATCCGGATTTTATTTTTGGCGGTCAAAATTGTTCGGATCAAGATCAGGGCGCTTTAACCGGCGAAATTTCCGCGTCGATGTTAAAATCAGCTGGCGCCGGTTTTGTCATTCTTGGCCATTCGGAGAGAAAAAAAATGGGCGAGAGTTTGGCATTGATCAACCGAAAAATCATCGCGGCTTTAAAAAATAAAATCAAAGTCGTGCTTTGTTTCGGCGAAATAGTTAAGCCAAAAAATTTTCAAACGGCGCCAAGCGAGTGGCGACGTCAGGCTAAAATTCTTTTTAACCAGTTGGACCAATTTAAAAATCTTGGTCGCGATCTGATCGTCGCTTTTGAACCGGCTTGGGCGATTAGCGTCAACAGACAGGGTTCGGTCTCGATCGAGTACCTTAATTTATTTATTCGATGGTTCCGGGCTGAAACTGAGAAAAAAATTAAACATCTTCCTTTGATTTACGGCGGTTCGGTTGACGCGAAAGTGGTTAAATTATTTCAGTCGGCCGAGATTAAAGGATTTTTAATCGGTTCGAAGTCTTTGGAACCAAGCGAGTTTGGAAAAATTTCTCGGGCTTATTATAATTAAATTAAACAATGACGGCCAATCAATCCAAAACTTTTTTTTTCTTTTTGCTCGGTTTAACTATTGGTTTGACTTTTTCAATTTTTGCCTTCACTAATCCGACTCAATCGCCACCCAATGGCTCTGGTCAGATTTACGCCACTAATAGCGCTTTTTATATCCCCGAACCTTTAAATGTTCAAGCGACGACAACGATTACCAACGGTGTTCTTGGCGTTGGTTTGACCAATCCAGCTGCCACTCTTGACGTCGCCGGGACTTTGAATGTTTCCGCGACCTCGACCTTCGGCGGTAATGTCGGTATTGGCGTGTCCATACCAAACGCCAGTTTGAATGTCATCT
>JAMCWY010000006.1 GCA_023480925.1 Patescibacteria group bacterium | reverse complement strand
GTGAACCGAACGCTCTAACCGCCTGAGCTACACGACCAAACAAACCATCAATTCAATCTTACCGCAAAATTTAAGCGCATCAAAAAAAATTTATTTATACTCAACCTTGGCCCCGGCGGCTTCGAGCTTTTCTTTGATCTTATCCGCTTCTTCTTTCTTAATTCCCTCTTTAATCACCTGAGGCGGCGTATCAACAATATCTTTAGCTTCTTTCAAGCCCAACTCCGGATTAATTTCACGCAAAACCTTGATAACCTGAATTTTAGTCGCGCCCGTCTCGGTTAAAACGACATTAACCTTGCTCGGACCCTCCTCTTTTTCTTGGCCGGCTGAAGCGACGCCAGGCATCATTGTCGGCGCGAAAGAAGCACTCACGCCAAACTTTTCTTCCAAGAGTTTGACCAAGTCATTTACTTCGGTTAAGGTCAAACCTTCGATTGCTTCGACTAACTTTTGAACTTTTTCTGCCATTTATTTTTATGGTTAGAACAGCTTAATTTTCAAGCCAAACCAACCTTTGATTAAGTTTTATCGTTATTGACTTTTTAATTTTGATAATTAAGTATTTTTTGATGAGTCATTTTTTCTTCCCGACCTCAGCTAAAGTTTTAACCAGCTTTAAACCGATATTATTCTTCAAGTTGACCAATCGCCGCAAAGGCGATTGAAGATCGTAAACAAACCGGCCAAATAATTCTTCCCGGCCGGGCAGATTAACCAAGTTATTCGCCTCGACCGGGTTAAGGCGTTGGCCATTCAACCAGCCGGCGAGAAAATCAAGCTTAGTCTCCGACCCGCTCAACGACCGAATCGCCTTTAAATCGTCGGAATAATCAAAAATCAAAGCGAATGGTTTTTTAAAATCAACATCTAAGTTTGGTTGAGCTCGTTTCAACAAAGTTCGCTTAAAAACTTTGACCGAACCAAGATTCGCTTTGATTTTTTCTTTGATCGTAAACTGAACCGAGTTAGATAAGTTGCTTAAATTCAAAAAAAGAGCACCCTTAGTTTTGGCGAAAATATCGCTAATCTCTTTGATCACCTGATTTTTATCAACTTTTTTTCTCATTATTTCAACCTCGGAAGGACTTGTTTTCGCCTCGACCAGCCGATTAATCAGTCGGCTCGTCCCTGGTTATGACCAGGCCATCATTGGTTTTTAAAAATCTATTATAACATAACTTACCCTCAAGAGTCAACTAAACTTTCCGATCGAAACATAAGCGCCAATGATGTTTTTAATCGCTCGACCTTCGATTTTGTTTTTTCAAGCAAGAATTAGCTAATCAAGCTTTTGGACAAACCGCCTTTCCAACTCAGCCAAGCGATCAGTCTTAATCGCCGTTCGAATTAACTCAATCAAATTAAAAATAAAATAAAGATTATGCCAAGCAAGATAATAAATTCCCAATATTTCTTTGTTCTTAACCAAGTAAGACAAGTAGGCCCGGGAAAGATTTCGGCAAACCCAACACGAACAAGTTTTTTCGAGCGGTTCTTTTTGTTGACGATGTTTCCCTGATTTCAGATTCAATCGACCCTGGCGTGTCAGGGCGGCGCCGTGACGAGCCAAACGCGTTGGTGTAACGCAATCGAAAAGATCGACACCGCGCTTAACCGCGTTGAAAATATCCTCGACCTCGCCGATGCCAAGGAGATGGCGCGGTTTCGATTCGGGCAAAAAAGGTACAACCCAATCAAGAACCTCGTTCATCTTCGTTTTGGTGTTGCCAAGCGAACCGCCGATGCCGAAACCGAAAAACGGCAAGGCGCCGATAAACTGACTCGACCCTTGACGCAAGTCCTTAAATTCACCGCCTTGAACAATGCCAAAAAGTCGCTGGTCGGTTTTATTTTTTCCGAAAGTTTTTAACGATGTCTCGGCCCAACGATGAGTTCGAATCATCGCCTCGCGCGTGTATTGGTAAGAAGCGGTCGGCGAACTAAATTCGTCGAAAGCAAAAATTAAATCGGCGCCGAGATCTTTTTGAATCCGAATCGATCTTTCCGGATCAAGGTATAGTTTTTCCCGGTCGAACGGCGATTCAAAAAAAACGCCCCGGTCGGTAATCTTGACTAAATTCTTGCCTTGAGTTTGGACCGGCCGGTCTTGATCAAGAATCTTCCCCACCCCTTCGGCCAAACCAAAACCAAGACTAAAAACTTGAAAACCGCCGCTATCGGTCATCAATGGCTGATTCAAACCAAGAAATCGATGGAGACCGCCGAATTTTTTAACCAAGCGATAAGAATGACCGAGATAAAAATGAAAAGTGTTAATCATAAAAACCTCGGCACCAAGATTTTTTGTTTTCTCAAAATCAATTCCACGTAAGGCTCCTTTGGTCGCGACCGGCACGAACGCCGGCGTCCGGATTAGCCCGTGAGGCGTTTTCAGAAGACCGAGGCGGGCTTTGTTTCTTTTTGATTTTTTTAAAAGACGGAAACTAAACATATTTAAAAAGCAAACGCGGTCGGATTAAACTAATTTAAAAACCGCCGGAAAAAATTTTTATTTTTCTATTTTGTTTTAAACTGTTCGAAATCGGCCAAGATTTTTTTCGGCGCGGCTTGATTGAAATAAATTTGAATCGGCTCAAGCATTTTTTCAAGAGAAAAAATAACCGCTTCTTTTAAATCAAGCGGGTGAATCCGACCTTGGTTGTAATCTTTTTTAAGTTCGTTGATCTGATCGATTCGGTATTTTTTTTTGCCGACCTGGTTTTTAATTTCAATCGAACCAAAACGAGACAAAATTAAAAACTCGACCCAATCGATAATCGGGTTGTAAAAAGTTTCCGTCGGCGGACAAAAAGCTTTTAAAATTTTCGCCTCAATCAGTTTGTTCGAATCATGAATAAAAATAGCTGAATCTGGCTTTGATTTCGACATTTTAAACTCAGTCCGCGCCTCCCTTAACTTCTCGGGCGGCACCGGCCAAAGACTTGGTTTTTGTAAACCCAAAATCAAGTGCTGATGCAAGGCGATCGGTTTAGTCTTTGCTTGATTCGCCGATCGAAGCGGTTTGAATTTTAAGGCCAAAGCGACATCACGGGCAATGACATGAGCTTTGCGTTGATCCAGACCGGCCTGAACTAAATTGACGCCGAGATAAAAAATATCCGCGACCTGCATCATTGGATAAATCAATTTGGCAAAATCAATCTCCTCGCCCGCTTGACGGCCAAGAATATCAACGCTCCGGCGCGCTCGGGCCAAGGTCGTGTTTTTAGCCACCTCGATAACTGTTAACCAATAATCATTGGCGCCGTCATAAAGATCCGAACCTAAAATAAATTCAACCTTGCTAAAATCGGCGCCAACTGCTTCAAGCGAAGCCTTGAAACCCTCCTTGAAATAATCAACACCAATCGTTTTAATCGCGTCAAAATTTCCGCCAAGTTTATCATTGATCCAAGTGTGCCAATCCGCCAAAAAAATTCTGCAAGCGACTCCGGCATTTTGGAGATCGCGAATTTTCAAAGCAGTGACAAGACCGGTGCCAAGATGGATTGAACCGGAAATTTCAAAACCGATATAATGTTCAAGCCTCTCTTTTTTGACTAAAACTTGTCTTAAGTCGTCCTCGGTTAAAATCTCCTCTAAATTTCGGCTGATTAACTCAAATTTGTCCATTTTTTAAGACCTAAAATTAAACTAAGCGGTCGGCGATCGTGCTTGCGGCGCAAGAACTTGGTTTAACTTTAACGTCGAAACCATAACCACGGACCAAAGCGATTAACTCTTTGATCACGCTTTCGCTCTTGCCGTTATAACCCAAATCAAGATGAAGCTCAAAAGAAAAATTGAGTTTTTCCAAAGTCAGAATTTTGATCAAAGCCTTACTGATCTCCAAACTGATTAAGGCTTCCTGCCAAAGCCGGTGATGAAGTTCGAGTCTTTTGGCAATAACCTGCCGTCGCCAAAAATAACGCGCGCCCTGGCCAACTCGATGAACGACGATAGCGCTGACAAAATCAACGTCTTGATCTTGATTTTCCGAATCGGTTCCGATTAAAACGCGATAATGAAAACGTTGGTCAAAAAGAATAAAACTTTTTATTTCCTCGATTAGTCGTTTAACCGGCAAGACCTCGTCGGCCGCGGTTTTAAAATTATTCAAAAGTTTGCTTATCTCGTTCAATTCCGGCTCAAAATTATTTTTTTCAACCAATTCGGATTGCTGATTTTTAATTCGATTCATCTTGAGCCGAAGGAGAGAATCGGACTCTCGACCTCTTCCTTACCAAGGAAGCGTTCTGCCACTGAACTACTTCGGCCAAACCAATAGTTTTTGAACGAACCTAATCCGGCTAAAACCAAAATTAAATCATCGGATCGCGATTCCAGCCACGTTGGCAAAAAAATTTTTATTTGAAAAAATTTAGCCTTAGTCGTTGCTAAGATCTTTTTTATAAATACTCGCCTTAAAACATACACCTGTTTCAATTTTAACAGAAATTAAAAGCAGTTTCGGGCTAATATTAACGGAATCGTACAACTCCGATCGAACTTATTTCGGCAAAAATTTCATTCCTTAATTGAAAAAAATTTTTGCGGGCGAGCGAACGGCTCGTAGAACCGTCCACAAAACATTATTCAAAAGGCCGAAAAAGTTAATTCTGGTGCCCGGAGAGGGACTCGAACCCTCACAGCCTCGCGGCCACAAGATTTTAAGTCTTGCGTGTATGCCAATTCCACCACCCGGGCTTGCTACTTTAACTTATAACTTTAATTTTAACTATTTTTTAAAAAATCAACCCAAAAATATTTTTTCGCCTTTTGACTAATTACCCGGTCAAACGACTTTGACTTTGGCTATAATTAAACAATGGCCATAAAAGAAACTTTAAAAAAAATCAACAAAGAATTCGGCGTCGGTTGGATTACGGGCGCGGCCGATGACGATCCATCTGGCATCGCCACTTACTCAATCGCTGGGGCCGCGGGTTACCAGGCTTTTTTGTGGTTAAGTTGGCTTACCTTGCCTTTGATGTACTTTATCCAAGAGATCTGCGCTCGAATCGCCTTGGTCAACAACAAAGGTCTAACCGGCGTGATTAAAGAAAAACTTCATCCGACTTTTCTGTTTCTTGTCGCCGGCGCGATGTTCTTCGCCGTCACTTTTAACATTGCCGCCGATCTGAGCGGCATGGCCGCGACCCTTCAATTTTTTTTGCCCTTCATCCCGGCTTGGCTCCTTTCAATCTTAATTAGCCTGATCATTATTCTAATCATCTTGCTTTTCTCTTATCAAAAATTCAGCGGCATTTTAAAAACAATCACCCTGATTATGCTCAGTTATGTTGCCGTCGCTTTCATCATTAAAATTAACTGGCCGAGCGTTATTTATTCCGCCGTTTGGCCAAAAATTAAATTCGATCATAATTTTTTCAGCGTCGTCACCGCCATTATCGGCACGACTATCTCTCCCTACCTGTTTTTTTGGCAAGCGGACGAAGAAGTTGAAGAAATCGATGAACAAAAACGCCAGCGTCAAGAAATCCCGATTAGAAGCGAGATTAAAAACGCCAGAACCGATACATTTTTGGGGATGTTCTTCTCCAATCTTTTGATGTTTTTTATTATCCTGACAACCGGCGTGATCCTAAGCGGCCACGGTCAAAACCAAATTCAATCGCTTAACCAACTCGTCCTTGTCCTTAAACCCTTGGCCGGAAATTTTTCCTATCTTCTTTTCACTCTTGGCATCTTCGCCAGCGGTTTGGTCGCCATTCCCGTCTTGGCCGGCGCCAACGCTTATATTGTTTCGGAAATTTTCAACCTGCCCGCGAGTTTAAATAAAAAAGTTTTCGAAGCGATTCCTTTTTACGCTCTCATTGTCGTCTCGATTCTTTTTGCCAATCTGATCAATCTTTTCAACATCTCGCCGATTAAACTCCTTTTTGACACAGCCCTGCTTTATGGATTAATCGCGCCGTTTTTAATTTTAGTTCTTTTAAAAATCGCCAACGACAAAAAAATTATGGCCGAATATAAAAATAATTGGCTCTCAAACTCAATCGCCGGCCTGACGGTTATATTGATGTTCATCACGATCTTTCTAACGCTTTAACGCCAATTAAGCGCGTATTTTTAATCCGGCGGCGACAACGAAATTATATTTTTAGCCAACCCAAAAAGTTAATTGAACTAAAAAATCCTTCGCAACACCTACTCTCGCCTTGCGGCTACCATCGGCGATTAGCCTTTCACGACCCTGGTCGGAATGGGAAGGGGTGTTTCTTGCTAATCCATATGGTCACGAAGGAATTTTAAACAAAACTTGATACAAATATTATACACCAGATTTTAAAAATTAAAAGCGCTGTCTTCCAATAAAAACCGGGCTGGTTCAACCCCCCCCCAAGCCACTCAAAGGAAAAACGCCGCTGAACCAGAAAAAGGCAAAAACTGTGGTTAAGTTTAAAAAAGTTTTAATTCTTGAAACCGACTTATCTTCTATCAAGTTTATAAAATTGAAATCGCGTGTTTGTCAATAACTCGGCCGAATTTTCGGATATAATTAAATCTTAAAAGTCGCGTAATTTTATTCAGCCTGACCAAATTTCCGTTATGACCCAGATCCTCCTTTGGCTTTTTTTCTTGACCAACCAAACATTAGAAAAATCGATTAGCCAAAAAATTTGCCAACCCAACCAACAACAATCAATTTACTCACTCAACGACTTCACCCTAACCAAACCTTTTAACCTTAATTCGAATGACCTCACGGCCAAATCGGTTTTAGTCAAAGAAGTCGGTGGTCAGACGCTTTACGACTCAAACGCGGATCAGCGCCGGCCAATCGCCTCGCTCTCAAAACTGATGACCGCCTTAATCTCGGTCCAACTTTATAAACCGAATCAAATTTTTACCATCAATCAAAAAACCGTTAATGAATACCCTGGCGACATCGCCCGTTTAACCGTGGGTGAGAAACTGACTCGCGACGATCTTCTTCAACTCGCCCTGATCGGTTCATCCAATAACGCCGCCTACGCTCTGGCTCAAGGTTTAGGCGTGGATAAGTTCGTTCAAATCATGAACAGCCAAGCAAAAAGTTTGGGCATGAATCAAACGGCTTATTACGAACCAACCGGGCTCGACCCCGGCAATCAATCGACCCTGGACAATCTTTACCGCCTGGCCGATCTTATCTTGCGCGACTATCCTCAAATTTTCGCTTTCAGCCGCGAAGATAGTTTTAGTGTTGGCCCGAACAGCGTTATTAACATCGACTACCTCCTTCCCTATTATAAAAATATTATTATCGGTTCGAAAACCGGCTACATCGGCCGAGCTTCCGGAGAAAATCTGATTTTAATCTTAAAATTTAAAAAATCGCCGTTTATCTTTGTCGGTCTGCTTGACTCTCAGAACCGAGACAAAGACGGCGAATATATAATTAAAAAACTCCAAGATTACTATGAATGATCTGGTTTTGTCAATCATCAAAATTTCATCGCTCGCCCTTTTTAGCTTTTTGATTGGCTTAGCCATCTTCCCATTTCTCTATTATTTTTTAATAAAAAACAAAGCGGGCAAATCAATCCGAACCGAGGGCGCGCCGATCTTCCAGTCGCTTCATCAAAAAAAAACCGGCACGCCAACGATGGGTGGATTAATTCTTTGGCTCATTCCTTTAATTCTGGCGATCTTATTTTCAGTTGGCAACAGGTTTAATCCCGATCTTTTTGGTTGGTTAAATTTTCTTAACCGGCGCGAAACTCTCCTGCCTTTAGGTTTTTTGGTTTTAGCCGGACTGGTTGGCAGTCTTGACGACATTCTCGGCATTTTAAAATTTCGGCCAGTCGGCGGTTTAACAATCAAGGAAAAAATTTTAATTTATTTTGGTTTTTCAATCTTAATTATCTGGTGGTTTATTACCAAGTTAAACATTACTTTTATCTACGTCCCCTTTCTCGGCCGCGCCTACCTCGGCTTTTTTTGGTTTTCAGTTTTCATCATATTTCTAATCCTTGGCACAAGTTTTTCCGCCAATGAGACGGACGGTCTTGACGGTCTCCTCGGCGGTGTCGCGGTTATCTCGATCGCCGTCATTCTCCTTATCAGCTTCGCCAACCATGATTATAATCTCGCTTCCCTTTGCGCGGTTCTAATCGGCTCAATTTTAGCCTTTCTTTGGTTCAATATTTATCCGGCCAAAGTTTTTATGGGCGACACCGGCGCAATGGCTCTTGGTATCTTCATCGGTTTAGCCGCCCTAATTGAAGGCGTGCCCCTACTCCTGCCTCTGATGATTCCAATATTCACAATCGAATCAACTTCAGTCTTACTCCAAATTTTCTGGAAAAAATTTTTCAAAAAAAAGTTATTTCTCTCCACGCCGATTCATCATCATTTTGAGGCCCTCGGCAACAACGAGGCCAATATTGTTTTTAAATTCTGGCTAATCGATCTCCTTGGCGCGATTTTCGCTTTTATTATTTTTATCGTTGATAAATTCAGTTAAGACAGCTGGGCGAAATTTAAATTGATTTAATTTGGGCCTTAATTTTGTATAATAATTTTAAAATGAGTAAGTTAGTCATTGAAGGCGGGAAAAAGCTAAGCGGTCAAATCGCGACGGCCGGCGATAAAAATTCAATCCTGCCAATCTTGGCCGCTCTTATTTTAACCAATGGCGTAATCGTTCTTGAAAATGTTCCGCTCATCGCCGATGTTTTTAATTTAATCAAAATTTTGGAAAAACTCGGAGCACGAGCGGAGTGGCTCAGAAAAAACACGCTTAAAGTTGACACGACCAAAATTCATTACGAAAAACTTTTCACCGAAGAAATAAAAAAGCTTCGCGGCTCGATTTTACTTCTCGGCGGTCTTTTGACTCGGTTCAAAAAGGCCGAGCTTGATTTGCCTGGTGGCGATATTATTGGCGCACGACCAATCGACACCCACATCCAAGCCCTTGAAGATTTAGGCGCCGAGATTGAAATTAATCATAAAATTATCGGCCGGTTTGAAAAAATTAAAAACGAAACAATTATTCTAAAAGAAGTAAGCGTCACGGCAACTGAAAACATAATGATTTTTTGCGGTCTAATCGAAAAGGAAGTTAACTTGCGCTTGATCGCGACCGAACCGTCGGTTCAGGCTTTGGGCGAATTCTTGCAAAAACTTGGAGTAAAAATTAAAGGTCTCGGCACAAACTTCATCACGATTAAAGGCAATCGGCATTTAAAAAGATTTGTCCGTTTCAAAATTCCTTCCGACTTGACCGAATTTGCCACTTTTGCCTGCTTGGCCGCCGCGACTAAAAGCAAAATTGAAATAATCGGTTTGAGAAAAGAATTTCTTGATTCTTTTTTCTTGGTCGCTAAAGAAATGAATATTAAGTTTAGTTTAAACCGCCAGAGTTTAACAGTCTTGCCCACTCAGATAAAATCAACCAAAATTCAAACGGGCTTGTATCCAAAATTTCTCTCCGACATGCAACCGCCCTTCGGCGTCCTGGCCACTCAGGCTCAAGGCGTAACCTTAATTCACGACTGGCTTTATGAAAACCGCTTTGGTTATCTCCAAGAATTAATTTGCATGGGCGCTAACACCGAAATTCTCGATCCCCATCGAGCCCTGATTATTGGTCCCACTCCCCTAATCGGCAAAAATGTTCGCTCGCTCGATATTCGCGCCGGGATCGCCGTTTTGATCGCCGGTCTGATCGCCGAAGGCACAACCATTATCGACGAAGCGGAAAAAATCGATCGCGGCTACGAAAAAATAGAGATTCGACTGAAAAAACTTGGCGCCAGAATCGAACGAATAAACTAATCACGCCAAAAAGACAGGCTGTCCTAAAATGGACTTTAGCCTTTACTGGCAAACTGCTGGCTTAGTCGAAGTGCTTACAAGTAAGTTGCCGTTACTATCGGTGGTGATATAACCGACATTGCCGTCACTCATCCCAATAGCCAAACAACCCGAGTGGGCACTGTCGCCGATATAGATGGTCGAGCTGGCCGTGTTCCAAACTTGAAAGAGGGCTTGAGGCGTCGTCGTGCCAACGCCAACATTGCCGTTTGAGCTTACGTTTAAACCAATATTTGAGCCTGAACCTTGAAGTTGAACCGTACCGATGACATTCAAACTGGCGTTTGGTATGGACACGCCAATACCGACATTACCGCCGAAGGTCGAGGTCGCGGAAACATTCAAAGTCCCGGCGACGTCAAGAGTGGCAGCTGGATTAGTCAAACCAACGCCAAGAACACCGTTGGTAATCGTTGTCGTCGCTTGAACATTTAAAGGCAAAACAATGACGGTTGAGCTATCGCCGGAATAAAATCCCGTTTGGCCGGCGGGCGGACTTTGGCTTGGTTCTTGAAAAGCAAAAATATAAACAATTGAAACAGTTAGAGTCAAAATCAAACCAGCTAAAATAATTTGAATTTGTTTCGAGTTTTCTAAAAAATATTTTTTAAATTTTATTTTCATTAACTCCAAACGAAAATTTTCTACTGACAAATTGACGGCTTCGTTGTCGTCGAAACAATACCCGCACTGCTATTAACGGTGATATAGACCAGACCGCTATTGCCATTATTACCCAAAGCCAAACAACCCGAGTGGGCACTGTCGCCGATATAGATGGTCGAGCTGGCCGTGTTCCAAACTTGAAAGAGGGCTTGAGGCGTCGTCGTGCCAACGCCAACATTGCCGTTTGAGCTTACGTTTAAA
>JAMCWY010000017.1 GCA_023480925.1 Patescibacteria group bacterium | reverse complement strand
TGCTGTTAGCTCTAATTTTGTTCGTTTCGGTCTCGGTTGGCCAAGTTTATTCTCCAACCGAGGCTAAGGTCGTTTACCAAAGCCAAAATCCAGAGGGCCCGTTCTTAAAATCAATTTCAGCCACAACCATAGTTCGAGCGAACGTGACCGCTTACTCTTCGAGCCCGGACGAAACTGGACCAACACCATTCATCACCGCTTCGGGTTTGCATGTTGCGGATGGAATCGTCGCGAACAACTTTTTGCCTTTTGGCACCAAGGTCAGCTTCCCCGGTATTTATGGCGACAAGATTTTTGTGGTTGAGGATCGGATGAGTAACCGCTACTCGACCAGATTCGATATCTGGATGTCGTCGAAACAGCAAGCGCTCGATTTCGGCATTCATTCCGACGCTTTGGTTGAAATTTTGGAGTAAATTTTCCGGTTTGACCGGCGAAGTTGTCCTTGTTTAGAGTTTAAAGCTTTTCTAACCGCCTCTTCTTCGTCCCAAGGGATTGGGCCATCGGCCGTCTCGATCGATTTTTCAGCGCCCTTGCCAATTAAGACAACAACGTCGTCCTTTTGGGCTTGGTCGACTAAGGTTTTAATCGCCTCGGTTCGATCGGGAATAATTTTGTGCGGTTTTTGAAGCTCATATTCGGCCAAATAACGTTTTAGCCCAGTTTCAATCGATCTCATGATCGCCATCGGGTCTTCGTCAACCGGATCTTCGTCGGTGATGATAGTTTCATTGCAATAGCGGCAGGCGATTTCGCCGATAACCGGCCGTTTCCACTTGTCGCGGTGGCCGCCGGCAGAACTAACAAGGCAAAGAAGACGTTTCGGTTTAAATATTTGCCAGATATTTTGGTAAAGAGCTTCGATTGAACCGGGCGTGTGGGCGTAATCAATAATTACTTTAATCCCGCCGGCGCTTATAACCTCAAATCTTCCACTCAGGCCATTGAAGTCGGCCAAGGCCTGGTTAAAAGATTTAACGTTAAGATCGAGGCCGTGAATAATACTAAGGCTGGCGAAGGCATTGCTTAAATATTGGCGGCCGGGCATTTTAAAATTGAAAATTTGATTTTCCCAATAAAATCTCGTCCCGGTCGGGGCAAGAGTATATTTTTGGGGTTGGAGATGATTCGGATAAGAGTAGGTGTTTTCGATCGAGTAAGTTATTTTTTGTTGGGCGGGGAAGCTTAAAAAATAATCAGCTTCTTTTTCGTCAAGATTGACGACGATTGTTTTTTTGATCAACTTGCTCCGAAAAAGTTTGTTTTTACCCTTGAGTAAGTTTCTAAATAAAAGACTCTTAGCTTCGCGGTAGTTAAGATAACCGCCGTGGTGTTCGATGTGTTCCGGATGAATATTGATGAAAGCGACAATATCAAAATCAATAAAGCGATGGCGCGACTGGACCAGACCTTCCGACGTGATTTCAAGGATGGCGACTTCGCAGCCGGCTTTAGTTGCTTCGGCCAGAAATTTTTGAAAGAAGCCGTGGCCGGGCGTGGTTAATCGAACAGTATTTTCTTTGAGGTCATCGTTGATGCAAAAATATTGTGAAGAGAAAAGGGCGGTTTTGATCCCGGCGCTTTGAAGCAAAGCGTAAGTCAGATAAGAGACGGAAGTTTTGCCTTTTGTCCCAGTGACGCCGATAACGATTAAATTCCGGCTCGGAAATTTGTAAATTAAGGCGCCGACCAAGGCCCAAAGATAATGATAAAAATTGACTAATTTTTTCGGAATCAATTTTTTAAACTTTTTCGCCATGATAAGATTTTAAAATTTTTTCAATCTTAATTTTAATTTCCGTTTCGGCGGTTAAATCGCGCCGCATTTGACTTTTTAGTTGGCGAATAAATTTTTTTAGGCTCTTAGGTCGAACTTGCTTCATTGCTGTTTTGTTTGGATTGGTTAATTTGATCGTTGATGAAATTTCTGATTTCGGCGTAGTGATTAATGCCGAAGGGTGGGATTAAGCCGTAAATGTTGTCGTAATAAATTTGGCCAAAATAAATTCTGAACGATCCGGCCTGAAGAAGATTGTGGCTTGTGTCGATAATAATATCGTGGAAACGATCAGATTTAATTTTCTCAATTTTTGTCAAAAAGTCAAGGATCTGATACTCTTCGAGATTTGTTTCATAATGGCGCCGGCTGGCTTGAATAATTCCGATTAGCCCAATAAGTTTTGTTTTGGGCAGCTCTTCAATTTTTTCTTTGATTGCTTGAAAAACTAAAAACTGATTGTGGATGCGATAAAAATCGCCGGTTGGGTAGAGGCGGTCGCGGATAACAAACTCAGCCAGCTTTCCGTCTAGATGATGAACGCCCGGGGCCAAGGTGAAGCCCGAAGCCCAATCGGTCGCTGGTTCTTTTAGATCGACATCAATGCCGCCGATGGCGTCGACAATTTCTTTAACCAAACTTAGGTCAAAAACAACATAATGACTAACTTTAAAGCCGCTGATGTCGCTAATTTTCTCGAGCAGCTCCTTTTTTAAGCCAAGAGCGTAGAGAGAATTAATTTTGTATTGACGCTTGTTAATTTCAACGATTAGATCGCGAGGAATGCGGATAAAATTGGCACTCTCGGTTTTGGTGTCGATATAAACAAGAATAATCGCGTCGGTGTTGTAATCGGTTTGGTATTGTTCTAGGCCAGGTTGGCCTAAAAGAAGAATGGCTTGGTTTGAGTTGGGGAAAAAGTTGTTGAAGTTGTTGATCAAAGAAATTTTTTGACGAAAATAAAAAATAAAAAATCCAACTGTGGCAACTAAAACAATCAAGCCGGCGATTAATGAAATCTTTATTGGTTTCGTCATAACGGCGGAGTTGTCTTAAAAACGAATTTATTGTCTTGATCGTTGTAGTCAATATTAATCTGACTGCCGCGGTTCAGGCTTGTTTTTAAAATTGTTTCGGCGATTAGGCTTTTAATTTCTTTTTCAATCACTCGAGCGAGTGGCCGGGCGCCGTAAGTTGGATTATAACCCAATTCAACGATTTTAGCCAAGGCCGGCTCGGTTAATTTTAAGTTGGCGCCGAATTTAAATAAGAGGTCACGACTCAAATCGCCGATTAGTAGTTCGGCGATTTGGCGAAGTTCGTTTGGGCCAAGCGGTTTAAAAAAAATAACGCCGTCGAATCGATTTAAGAGTTCGATTGGGAAATAATCGTTTAGCTTGGTCTTGACTTCGTCGGCGATCGCTTCAATCGTTTTGCCGTTTTCAAATTCGGTTTTGATTAAATTCGAATGGGCGTTCGAGGTGGCGATAATAATGGTGTTGTCAAATTTTATTTCGCGTCCGAGGCCGTCTTTAATTAAACCGTCGTCGAAGATTGGCAGAAAGAGATTAATAATTTCCAATCCGGCTTTCTCGAATTCATCCAAAAGAATTAGGCTGTAGGGTTTAGCTCGAACCGTTTCGGTCAGACGGCCGAGCGTTTGGCCGTCGGCCGAACCGATTAAGTTTTCGATATCGGTCGAGTTTTGAAATTGGACCATGTCGATTCGAATCATTTCCGTTTCGCCGCCGAAGTATGTTCGAGCCAGTATCTTCGCCAACTCGGTTTTGCCGACGCCGGTTGGTCCGACAAAAAGAAAGCTGCCGATTGGTCCTTTGCTTTTAATCAAGCCGCTTCGGTATGTTTTTAAGACTCGGCTTACTTCTTTAACGGCGAAGTCTTGATCGATTAAACGTTGATGAATGACGGCCTCGAGGTTTTCGAGCAGGTGTTTTTCCGCTTGGCCTGGATCGGTTATCGGAATTTTGGTTGATTGGCTAATGATGTCGCCAATAATTTCTTCCGTGATAATTTTTAAGCGATGGGCCTTAGCTAAACTAAAAGCCTCGTTAATGACGCTTCGGGCTGAGGCGGGCAGGGGTTTGGTTGAGATAAATCGTTCGGCTAAACTGACCGATCGGGCGATCGCTTGGGGCGTAATCAAAATTCCTTCTTTTTTTTCAAGTAAAAGTGATTCAAGCGAAAGAAGATTAATCGCCTCGTTCGGTTGAAGCTCATCAATTTCAATTAAGTTAAAATAATTTTCAATTTGGTAAAGATGTTTCAGCCGGATTGCCGCTTCAATCGTGGTCGTGGCGATAAAAGAAACATTTGAGTTCGATTCAAGGAAAGGTTGGAGTAGTGATAGCGGCGAAGGCGAAATATTAGCTAAAAGAATTTGATCAATCTCGGGCAAAAAAAGAATGGTATTTTGACTGGCCGCGGTTTCGTTCAAAATCGAAATTAAAAGATGATGAAAATTTCGCGGGTCGGCGGCAAAAATTTCATTCAAATTAAGTTCGATCACGCGGAAATCAAAATATTTTTCCGGGATCAAGTCTCGACTGATTAACCAGGCCAAGCGCCAAACTAAACTGGTTCGGCCCGAACCGGCGCGGCCGATTAAAAGGAGATTAAATTTGTCAAACTGATTGAGATTGACCATGATTTCGTTAAGTTCTTTGCCGTGTCCAATAATAAAGCCGACTTGGTTGGCGCGGGCGAGGTTGGTTAAGTCGGTGCCGAACTGATCCAAAATCGGTGTTGGTCTTGATGTCCAAGAACGATTATGCCATCGCTGGCGCGCGCCGCCTAAATGAAACTTAGCCAGGCTTTGGCGCCGCTGGCCGCCGATTTTTTCTTTAAAAATATTAAGGGCCAGAGCCGATTTAAGAAAGTCTTGGTCAATGTTGAATTTTTCGAATATTTCATTTATGCTCAAATCGCCTTTTTCGCGCAGGGCGACAAAAAGAATCGCCGGCGATATCGAGGGGTAGTTTAAGTCGCGGGCGATTTTGATCGACCAGATCAAGATCGGTTCGATGTTTTTTAAAAGAAATTTTTTTAATTGAAGTTTTAAATCCAAAGCCGGGCCTTTCCCAATTTCTTTAAAGTAAGTCTCGGTTTCAATTTGGATTGGTTTTGGTTCGAGACTAAGCCGAGCCAGGATTTTAATCACGTCTTTTTGATTTAAAAGTTTGGCCAAGAGAACGATCTGAATATTTTGGATTTTTAAAAGTTCGGCTTCTTTTAGGCTGTCGAGAATTAAAAAAATTGTTTTTTCCTCGGCGAACTCCAAAAAATCGGCGTCTTGTTTAAAGCGAAGATCTTTTTTGGTCAAGTAGTTGGTTTGAATAAAATGAAAGAGCCAGATGACGATTAACCAAAATCCGGTCAGACGGAGAATAGGGATGTTGATAAAAATCAAACTAAAGCCAAGAATAATCAAGAGGACGCGCGCGCTCAGAATTAAATTTTTATAAAGAAGTTTTTCCCAATAGCCGAGTTGAAAAATTTTCGCTTCAAGATTAACTAAGTCGGCCATAGTAAAGATAAATACTAATGACGACTGGCAGAAAAAGATAAACAAGCAAAATAAGGCTGTAAAGAATCAGCCAAAACAAAATCACGACCAAGCCCAAGCCGATTAAAATCAAACGAAAAGGAACGGCGAAAACATAACCGGGCAAGGAGTAGTCGCTAAAAAGCGGCCGCCAAAAATTTTTTAAATTGGCCTTAAAGCCAAACTGCCGTTCGGCTCGATCAAGTTGGTCGAAAAAGCTCCGGCTGATTTTTTTAAGATTAGTGATGAAGTAAAATTGAAGAAAATCAACGATGTCATTCAAAAGACTTTGACCAAGAACCTGAAAAATCATTTTTTGTTTTAATAATCAATAATTATAACGCTTTGTTTAAAATAACGATTTGGGCCACTCGGCGGTTTTTTTTGATTCGGCTTCGTCGAGATCGAGAATTTTTATCTCGCCGTAAACGCCGTCGTAGCCAGGTTTGATTTTCAACTCGCCTTTTTTGAACTTGTTCAAACCCAACCAGACCGGTTCGGGAATTTTATTTTTAATTTCATTGATGTCGGCGTCGCCCAAGAATAAGTTAAATTCGTTCTCGAAGTGATTGACGATTGTCAAGTAAAGATCAAGAACTTTTTTTGTCGTCGGACCGCTCTTAAGCGCTTCGGCGATAATCTCGCTTAAAGGAATAAGATGTTTGGCTGGCGGCCGATTTAGTCCAATGTAGCCGCTTGGTCGATCGGCTAGTTCTTCCACGCGCGATAAAACGCCGATGGTTAATTTTTTGGCGCAAATTGGGCAGAGAAAATTGTTTCGTTTCGACTCTTCGGGCGAGAAGCTGATTTGACAGGAACGGTGACCGTCATAGTGGTATTTGCCTTCCTCGGGATAAAATTCGATTGTCAGCTCGATCCGATTTTTTTCGTTGGGATTTTTTAAGGCCTGGAAAAGCGAAGCGTAATTTGGTTTTTCTAGCTCGAAAACAGTCGCTTCGCGGCCGATTCGATGAGGTTGAGGCGAATGAGCATCGGAAGATGAAACGATTTGGAAGGGATCGAGTTGGCTCAGCCGCCAGTTCATTTCCGGATCGGAGGAAAGGCCAGTTTCAATCGCCGGGATAAACTGAGTCAGGTCGCCAAAGGCTTCGTTGATCGAGTTAAAGCCCGACATCGAACCGAAGAGCGAAAACCAGGGCGTCCAGATATGGGCGGGGATAAAAATCATTTTTGGGTTGACGCTCAGGCCTAATTCTAAAACAGCTTTCGGTTCGAGACCAAGAATCGGTCGGCCGTCGGAACGAAGATTGCCGCGAAATGAAAGTTTCTGATTAAACTTTTCAACCGAATCAAGGTCGGGTAAGATAACAAGGTAGTGCATCCGTTTGACTTGACCGGCCCGGCTGAAAATTGAGCTGATTTCAACCGAAGGGACAAAAAATATTTCTTTTTCAATCTGACTGTCAATTTGATATTCTTTTTTCAGCCGTAAAAAACCCGAGCCGTCTTCTTCGAGCTTGGTCCTGAGTTCGTGAAACCAAAAGGGATGGGTGAAATCAGCCGTCGCGATTAAGTTCAAACCTTTCAGTTTCGACCAGTAAACCAAATGTTCCAAGTCCAAGTCTTTTGAACAGGCGCGCGAATATTTTGAGTGGAAATGAAGGTCGGCGAAAAATCTCATATTTTAAGTTTAACCGATTGGCGCGAAAATTTTCAGGGGCGGTCTTTTTTTGTCTTTGGTCCGACTTGACTTTAAATTAAAACCAACTTATAATCAAACAATTCACAAACTTCAACAACTCAAATTAAGATGGGTATTAAATATGTCAATTCGAGAGAGAGAGAGAGAGAGAGAGTAGTTTGAATCGCCGAAAAAACTCTCTTAAGTTTAGAAATAAAAGTTTCACCTTGATCGAGATTCTTATTGTCTTCGCGATCTTCGCGATCTTGGCCGTTATCATCATACTTTACATGAAACCGGCTCTGATTTTCGCCAAGTCCAGAGACGTGCGCAGAGTTCAAGATTTAAAAAATATCAACGAAGCTCTTAATGTTTTCGCCGCCGATTATCCCGCCGCCTCAATGGGCAATGCTAACACTGTTTATATTTCTTTGCCCGATTCGTCGGCGACTTGCTCAAGCTGGACAAGTCAACTGCCTATCTTGCCTTTGGGCTGGTCTTACAACTGCGTCGCGACCTCAACATTAGGTAAGACTGACGGTACCGGTTGGATTCCCGTTAATTTTGCCAATGATATGATGATCGCATTAAGCGCCTTTCCTATTGATCCAACCAATCAGCCGCCCTACTATTACAGCTATGTGACCGATCCGCAATGGGAGGTATCCGCTTATATGGAATCTTCCAGCAATCAAGGTAACACGAGTATCGCCGGTACTGACGGTGGTCTCTCAAATCTTTCTTACGAAGTCGGAAGTAATCTAAAGTTAATACCAGTCGCGGTTTTGAATCGTTCGCAAATTAAAGTTTCCAACGATTCGACTCTTGTCGCCTGGTGGCCGCTGGATGAAGGCGTGGGGACGGTCGTAAACGATTATACGATCTATGGTGATAATGGCCAGATGTATAATGGTTCGTCCACTTGCGGAGCGAGTTGTTATCCTCAGTGGACTCAGCTTAATTCAGGCCAGTATGTTTTGAATTTCAACACTTGGGGTTACATCCTTAGCGCTCCCAACAGTATTTTCGCTTCGACGACAGTGGGTAATAAAATCACCTACGCTTTTTGGTTGGATGAGACTGGCAATATAAGTTATGGAAATGAAGGATTTATTATGGGTTATCAAGGAAGCGGTGGATTCACCCCTACTTTTACGGATGGAAGCAACTGGTGCGGGGATTGGTATATTAGGAGAGGCCCCGATGTTTGTCTAAACGCTTCTATACCGTCTAACCAATGGGTTTTTGTCGCCGCTACTTATGACGGCAGCGTGATGAATATATATTTAAACGGTCTTTTGGCGAGTACTTATGCAACGGCAACGCAGATGACAACTGGTTTTAACCAAATTAATATTGCTGGCGGGAGCGGTCATGAACTTTCCAATCCGGCCGGCACACTCAAGGGTATGCTCAGTAATATTAAGATTTACGATCGGGCCTTGTCCAGTTCCGAAATTGGAAGTCTTTATAACGCCGATAAGGCGAATTATGGTTTGTAATAATTAATGATTGAGAAGTTGTTAATTTGAGTTGAACTTAAAAAATTTTTTGTTCGCGAATTTAACTTTGGAAAAGTCTTAAAATTTTTGCCGGGCCTTGGCCTAAACTCGATTTTATTTTTGTGGCAATATTTTTTGTGCGGGTTGGAATATTAAAATTGCCTTAAAAGAAAATTTTTAAGTTCGTCGAAGTCATTGTTTAAAAAGACAGCCTGTTTTTCTCGTTCAAGATAATTTTTTAACCTGTCCGGCATGGGCACTGGCGTTTTTATAACTTTTTCAACTTCTTCGAAAAACTTAGCGGGATGAGCTGTTTCCAAAAATACGCCTGTGTATTCTTGGAATGTTTTTATAAATTCAATCAGCCCAAGATAAGCAACCGCGCCATGGGGATCCATAATGTACTGGTATCGGTTGAAAACGTTCGCGATCGCGTCTCTTGTTTGGCTATCGGAAAAAATCGCGCCGCATATGTCAGCTCGCATTTTTTCAACATCGTCATCATATAATTCGAGCATTCTTGAAAAATTGCTTGGATTGCCAACATCCATGGCGTTTGAGATGGTTGAGATTGAAGTTCTCGGTTTAAAATTTCCTGTTTCTAAATACTCGGGGACGACGCTATTAGTGTTGGTTGAAGCGATAAATTTGGATATGGGCGCACCCATTCTTTTCGCGATAACGCCGGCCGTTAAATTGCCAAAATTTCCGCTTGGCACGGAAACGACGAGCGGAATATTTTTCAGTTTAAGCCGCGCGCAAAGATAGACGTAGTAAAAAGATTGAGGCAATAGGCGCGCGATGTTAATCGAATTTGCCGATGTCAATGTCATCTTTTTTCTTAATTCTTCGTCGAGAAAAGTTTGTTTTGCCAATTTCTGACAATCGTCAAAACTGCCTTGAACTTCTATGGCAATAACATTGCCGCTCATCCCCGTTAGTTGTTTTTCTTGGAGCGGACTTACTTTCCCGCTTGGATACAAGATAATTACTTTGATGTTGTCTACGTTTAAAAATCCGCTCGCGACGGCGCTGCCAGTGTCGCCCGACGTGGCGACAAGTATAGTGATTTCTTGCCGCGATTTTTCCGCGAAGAAGCTAAGCAACCGCGCCATAAATCGAGCGGCGAAGTCCTTAAAGGCGCAAGTCGGGCCATGGAATAATTCAAATACGTATAATTGTTTATCCAATTCAATCAAGGGAAGATCAAAATTAAACGATTCCTCAACAATTTTTTTCAAAACATTTTGGGGCAGGTCGGGCACAAAAAAATTTTTGCTTATTTCAAAAGCGATATCCTGGAATGACATTGATCCCGCCTTTTTAAAAAAGTTGTCCGGCAAACGAGGTATTTGAGAAGGCATGTACAACCCGCCGTCCGGGGCAATGCCGTTCATGACGGCTTCTTGAAGTTTGACCAGCGAATTTTTTTGTCGCACGCTATAAAATTTCATACTGATTGTTTTGCGGTCGGAACGAACCGGGGAGTGTATTTATATAATCACGTTTGAACCTATTTTAACAAAAATCTTTGGTCTTGACGAATCAGCCGCCGGCCGCCGCAAAGCGGTGTTATGCTTCGCAAGAATTTATTGGCGGAAAAATAAAACGCAAGAAAAAAATTCCGATCGGGTCTGGTGAATATTTTTTTGTTCACTTCTAAAACTTTGGCGAATTCTATTTCGTGCCCGCTGTTGGACTCGAACCAACGACCTTCTGGATGTAAGCCAGATACTCTGCCAACTGAGCTAAGCGGGCTTTTTGTTTTTAATTTTTTGATAAATTCTTTTTTGTTAGTTGACTAAACCATTGGTAAATTTATAAACGACTAACAAAATTTCGTTCTTTATCGAATATAATTATATGATCAAGTTTGATAAAATTTATTTAGACGCCGGGGTGGCGGAATTGGCAGACGCGCCAGGTTTAGGACCTGGTGAGCGCAAGCTCGTGGAGGTTCAAATCCTCTCTCCGGCACCAAAATGGAACTTAGCGGCCCTTGGAAGCCAGGAGGTGCCACGCGTTTCGCGCGTGACAATACGCCCTTTACACATTTTCGTTACCCCAGTGAGATAGTTTCTTACAAAGCGATAGCCTGCAATGTATATGTGATTTTGGTTCTCGAAATTTTATATTAACACCTTATCGTATTTTTTTGATCTTTTACAATATCGACATCATAGAGCTTTCGTAAAAAATAAATTTCATATTCGCAAACAAAAAATGGAGGGCGCAGCAGGAGAGCGTGGCGGATTTTTGCAGGGGCGAAGTGTTAAGAGGTTAAAGAAAAAGAAAACCAGTATCCATCTCTCGACAGACACTGGTATGGTGTCAGAGTTGATTAGAACTCATGATAAACTTCTCGGAGGAAGCTTGAGATCGGCGTGTCGATTGCCGGAAGTCTGCCATTGCCTCGCGATATCGGCATTGAGTTAAGGTCGGATTATGTGGAGATGACTGAGAGGCGGTTGAAATTAGTCGACGATGTTGCTACTGAAAAACGGGAAGTGTAAAAAAGGGATGACATTTGACAGTCATCCCTTTACTTTGTGTACAGTTTGGGTGCTATACTACTTTCCGCCGC
>JAMCWY010000010.1 GCA_023480925.1 Patescibacteria group bacterium | reverse complement strand
AATCTAAACTAAAGAATAAATCAACAATGTGCTCTCTTAAAAAATCCTCTGTACAAAAAATCTTCGGCTCGAACCCGTTGTTAAAAGACCGTCGTATTGAGTTTATCTCTTTGCCACCATACGTCGCGCTTCGTGCGACGCACGAAAATTTTTTAGGAAGTGAATTAAGTTCTGTTTTTGTGCCCCCAGGAGGAATCGAACCTCCAACCTCTTGGTTAAGAGCCAATTGCTCTGCCAGTTGAGCTATGGGGGCAGGCGATTAATAAAATTTTATTTTTATTATTATAAGCTATTTCAATAAAAATCGATTCGAATTTTTATCTTGTAAAATAAATTTTAAATAAAAATGGAGTAAAAGTTAATTGAATTTTTGGAGGTTGTTAAATTTTACCTCTTTGAGTTAAATGTCGATAATTAGTTATGTTCGCAAAATGTCTCTTTTGCGAACATAATATAACTCTCACCTAATTTTACTTAAAATTCGATTATTTTTTAATATGCTTTATAATAGTTAAATAAATTAATTTAGATGTTTATTTATCTAAATTCTGGTGTTGAAAATTTTGATTCTTTAGTTTAGATTTTAAATTTTGATTCTAAAAAATAATGAGCAGTCGATTTAAAATATTGATTTTGGATTTCTTCGTCTTTTTTTTGGCTCTGACTCTAATGTTGGCGACGCGATTCCCTGACAGTTTCGCGATTCAGTTTTACTTCCACGCCAAATTATTCTTTGTTTTATTTTTTATCTACGCCTTAATTTTTTACAGCTTTGAGCTTTATGAACCGGTTTATTTTCGTTTTAACAAAGAATTTGTCGGTTTAAGCTTCTCCGCTTTAACTTTTTCTTTCTTTATTAGTTTGGCGTATTTCTATTTGGCTCGGCCATTCGAAGCGACAGTTCTGTCGCCCTACTCGAATTTTATTATTTTCTTCGTTTTTTTTATCATATTATTTTTTATTGAACGAAAATTAATTTTTCAAATAATTAACGAAGTCCAAAAGGTTGTTTTTATCGGTGGACAAAACCAATTATCAAATGAAATAAAAAAATATTTAGATGAAAATAAACACCTCGGTTTTTGTTTTGAAAATTCAACGGAATTACCGCGTCAACCAGCCGATTTTTTGGTTATTAGTAAAACCGACCACGAAATAAATTTACCCATTCCCCTGCCCTTTTCGACCAATTTTTTTTCGGTTGAACAGTTTTATGTTTATCTTTTTAAAAAAATTCCATTTCAATTTCTTGATCGAAATGAAATTTTGGAAATGGTTATAAAAAAACCGTCGCCTTTTTTTCTCTTTACCAAAAGAATCATTGACCTGGTTATCGGTTTTAGCCTAAGTCTTTTTTTTGTTGGTCTTTATCCCCTTTTTGCTTTAGGCATAAAATTAAGCGATCCCGGCCCGGTTCTGATTAAACAAAAACGTCTTGGTCAGTTTGGCCTTGATTTGGAAATTTATAAATTCAGAACGATGAAAAATGGTAATGGTTCTGACCAGGAAAGAATTTTTTCTTTTGGCCAACTTCTTCGAAAAACTCATCTGGATGAACTGCCTCAATCGTTCAATATCCTTGGGGGTCAGATGAGTCTGGTTGGTCCAAGGATTGAATTGAAAAACGTTGTGGAAGAGTTCGCAAAAAAAATTCCTCACTATAAATTAAAACTTTTAGCCAAACCGGGCTTAACCGGTTGGGCCCAACTTCATGGTTATTCATCGACTTTATCCGAATATGAACAAAAATTTAGCTATGATCTTTATTATCTTGCCAACCGAAATTTAATTTTTGATTTAATTATTATTTTAAAGACAATTAAAGAAGTTGTTCTAAAAAAAGGCCGATAGTTTCTTATTTTCTAATCAAACAACTAATTTTTTAAATTTTATTTATTTTCTTATAATTAATTAAGTTGTTATCTAATTCTGAGGAGGAGAAAAATGAGCTGGGATATAAGGTTGATGTTTGGTCTGGTGATTTTTTCGATTGCGATTATCCTTTTAATCTCAAAGGATATTGTCGAACGAAGAAGAGTCGAGCCTGGGGCCGAAGATTTAAAAAGGTACGAAAAAATTTTCGCGAGTCTGTTTGTCGTTAGTCTCGTGTTATTTTACACTATTGTTGCGTACGTCGCGGTTCATTGATTAGTTAGCCTCTGAGTTATTTAACTTCAGAGGCTCTTTGTTTGCGCTAATAATTTGATCGGCTTACTTCAAACCAATGATTAAAATCAGAGCTAAAAAAATAATCAGAGATTGAGTTAGGCCAACGGCGACAATTTGTTTTGTTTTTGGTTGAGAACGGAATCGCCAGTGAAAATTTTTGTGAAAATTAAAATAAATCTTGCCTAAAGAGGATTGACGAAGTTGTTCGTGGAAGAAAAAGTTAATCAGATCGGGCAGGATCGCGCCAAAACTGGCCCAAAAGACAATTAATCTTTGATTAAACGATTGGGCGAAGTTGTTGAGGATGTAAATTAAAAAAAATACGCCAATAATTAGATCAGCGGCGAAGAAGAGCCAAAATTTTATCGGCCAATTTTTTATCTTTCCATTAGCGCCGTCGCCCTGATTAATTTCTTTAAATATATTCGAGTCAAGATGCGGCAAAGCGTCAAAAAGATGATGACTGACAACGCCAATTAAGAAAGCGATCCAAGGTTTGTCGGTTAAAACTAGAGCGATCGCGTCAGAGGTGATTAAATGAGCGCCAATCAACATTAAGATTAAATTGTTTAAAGTTTAATTTTTATTTCTTTTAGAATTTGGTTAAAAATAGCTGGTTCTTGGTTGGCTAGCTCGCTTAAAACCTTGCGGTTTAAAAGAATATTTGATTTTTTGAGTTTGTTAATAAAATCGCTGTATTTGAGATTATCTTCTTTGAGAGCGGCGTTAAGTCGAACCTGCCAAAGTTGACGAAAATCTTTCTTTTTTTGTTTTCGACCAACATAGGCGTGGCCGGAGGCGTGGAGCAGTGCTTCTTCAGCGGCCTTTTTGCGATTTTTTCTTCCCCACTTAAAACCTTTCGCTTCCTTTAAAATCGCGGTTCTTTTTTTTATTTTTAAAATTCCTCTTTTCACTCTTGCCATTTTAATTTATTATAACACATTTTTATCAGCAAAAAACTTTCACTTGGTTGAGAAATTTGATTCGCTTAGTTGATAAATCAATTCGCTTGGTATCTCTTCAGACTTGAGTCGGAACTTTTTGTACTTCTGGTCAATTTGAGCGAAAGTCTTGATTAATTTTTTTATCTCATCGGTCTGAAAATTGTTTTCGTGTCTGGAAAGCTTAAATTTATAATACTCGTTTAGATTTAAAGATTTAAGTTCATTTTTTGATTTTGCCAATTTGACCAACAAAAGATTGACAAGTGAATTTTTAATATTGGCTAAAATTAGGGTTGGTTCCGAACCGAGATTAAGTTCGCGTTTAAGAAAGAAGGTGAATTTGGACCAGTCTTTCTCAAGAAGGCTGTCGATCATATCCCAGATTCGACTTTCGTTTGGCCAGCGGATAAGACTAATCAGGTCGGTTTTAGCGATAGTTCGACCCATTTGAAAAAATGACAATTTTTTAATTTCTGTTTCGAGCAGTTCGGGATTATTAAGAAATATTTTCGAAAATGTTTCTTGAAATCCGTTTGGCAGCCTAACTTGATAATAATCAAGCAAACTTTTGACTAATTCGTTCGAGTCCTTTATTGTTCGCTTTTTTTTTATTTTAATTTCTTCGATAGTGTGATCAAGTTCGTGCTTTTTGATGTTTTTAATTAATTCTTCCGGTTTGGTTTCAGATTGGAAAACAATATCAACCTTTGTTTGTTTTAATCCGAGGATCAAGTTTTTGATTTGGCTAAGATTAAGTTTGCTGGAATTTTTGACAATAATTAAAGGATTAGCGCCAATTAGACGGTTGTTGAGTTGGCCCCTTAGAATTGAATCGAAATTTTTGTCGTTCGAATCGATAAAAATTTTTTCGCTTCCCTGCTCTGAACCGGGTTTATTTTTATTTTGGTCGGCCAACTCTTCAATTCTTTTTTTAATCAGATAGTGGTCTTGGCCGAAAATTATCCAAATCATTTTGAAAAGTTTAATTGATTTTCGATTTAGGTCAAAACTTGGTTAAGATTTTGCCGAAGTTTTGTCCAGAGTTGATTTTGATCTAAATTGAGAATTTGACTTAACTTTGCCGCTGTTTCTTCGATAAAAGACGGTTCATTAATTTGGCCGCGTTTTGATTGAGGCGGTAAGGCTGGACTGTCGCTTTCAATCAAAATTCGGTCTAGGGGAAGCTTTTTGATTGTTTGACGCAGTTCTTCGTTTTTTGGGTAAGTGATCATGGCCGAAAACGAAAGCCAACCGTCGCGATCGAGAAAATTTTTTGCCCAAACGTAATTTTCGGCGAAGCTGTGGCAGACAAATTTTAAATTCGGATGATTTTTAATTATGGCTAAAGTTTCAGCCGCGCTTTGACGAACGTGAATGATCGCGGTCAGGTTGAATTTTTCTGCCAAATTTAGCTGGCGTTCGAATATTTCGATCTGATCTTTTTTGTTTTTATCTTGATAATAAAAATCAAGGCCGATTTCTCCAATCGCGATTGGTTTGAATTCCCCCCTTTCGACAATTTTTTCAATTTTTTCGATATCGATTTTTGAATCTTGACTAATCTGAAGCGGTTGGAGGCCGATTGTTGATTTGACCAAGTTGGGAAAATCTTGGCTCAATTGTAAATTTTCTTTGAAAGATTTAAGATTGATCGCGTTGGAAATAATTAAATCGACGCCGGCTTTAATCGCGCGATTAATAATTTTTGTTATTCCGATCGATTTTAATCTTTCGTCGTCAAGGTGAGCGTGAAAATCAAACTTGGCCGTCATTAATTTCGGTCGTTACTAATTTTGACGAAAATCAATTTGGTCGTTGATTTTAATCCCAGCCGTTTGGATTGAACCGGCATTCAATTCAATCACGCGATTAAAGGCTTTTTTATTCGTAAAAAGTTTAAGACGTTTAAGACAATCGCGGCTAAGCTTGATTCGAGAACAAGGCGGCGGTACGTTTAGATTTAAGCCGACGACCTTGTTGTCAAAAATCCAGACAAAATCAAGTGGAAATTTCATTCGATTCATCCAAAAATAATAATGGCCGGGCCGGTTAAAAATAAAAATCATCCCTTGATCAGGATCGAGACTGGGACGATCGGATAGGCCTTGTTTTTGATCGGCGCTTGAAGTCGCGACTTCAAGTTTAAATATTTTTTTGCCAATTTTGGCTTGAATTATTTTTTGGTCAAAGATTGAATCGCGACTATAGTTATTGAAATTAATCCAAATTTTAATTAAGACGATAAAAATGAGAACGAAAACGACAAAAAAAATAATTTTAAACATATTTGATTTTATCATAATATCAGTTAAAATTTTTATAGAAATTTGCTCCCATCGTCTAATGGCTAGGACGTCGGGCTTTCAATCCGGCAATAGGGGTTCGATTCCCCTTGGGAGCACTCGCACCGAAGATTTTTTCTATTTAAGTTGAGATTCAATCGCTTGGCGGCAAATTTCCGGATCAACTTGACCTTGAGTTTTTTCCATTGCCAATCCAATTATAAACTGGAGCGCGCTTCCCTTCCCGCTTTTGTAATCCTGGACAACCTTTGGATTTTCGGCGATAATTTTTTTGATTAAATCAGAAACTATTTCCTCGTCGTTGATTTTAATTTTTTTCTGAAGCAACTCTTCCAGGGGTTTAGCCGAAATGACGACTTGGCTAAGAATATCTTTGACGATCTTGGAAGAATATTCTTTTTTTTCGAACTTATAAATAAGATGAGCGAAATGATGAGGGGTTAAGCCGGTATCTTCAAAATTTTTTTGATTGGCGTTTAAAAGACCAGCCAAGTCGTTAGCGAGAAAATTATAAAGCGATTCGGTTTGGTTCGAACCAAGTTCGGCCAATTCGGAAACGGCTTCTTCAAAAAAAGAACCAAGCCTTTCGTCGCGGGTCAAAAAATTAGCTTGGTTAAAATTTAATCGAAATTCTTTTTGGAATCTTGTTCGTCTTTGACTGGGCAGTTCCGGCATAATCGTTTGGTCAAGCAGTTCTTGATTAATAAGTAATGGTGGTAGGTCTGGTTCGGGAAAGTAACGATAGTCTTCCGCTTCTTCTTTTGTTCTTTGGCTAAATGTTTGTTTGGCGTTTTCGTTCCAGCCGCGTGTTTCTTGTTTAACTTGATCGCCTTGTTCAATCAAATCTTTTTGTCTTTTAATTTCGGCTTCGATCGCTTCTTCAACTGCCCGGAGCGAGTTCAGATTTTTTATTTCAACTTTGACGCCAAGCTTGCCGGCCGGGCCGAGACTAATATTCACTTCAAGACGAATTTCGCCTTTTTCAAGGTTGGCGGTTGAAATTTTTAGATAGCGGATTAAAAGAATCAACTCTTCGGCGAACGCCCTTGCCTCTTTGGCTGAATGGAAATCAGGTTCGGTTACGATTTCCAGTAAAGGCAAGCCGGCGCGGTTAAAATCAGCCAAGCTGGCGTCGTTCGTGTGGATTAATCGAGCCGTATCTTCTTCGAGATGGATCCGTCTGATCGCCGCTTTTTTCTTTTCCGAACCAAGCCAGTATTCCATCTCGCCTTTTTCGGCTAAGGGAGATTCGTATTGGGAAATTTGGTAACCTTTGGGCAGGTCGGGATAAAAATAATTTTTTCTGGCAAAAAAACTTTTTTCATTAACTTTAGTTTTTAAAGCTTGAGCTAATTTTAAGGCGAAGATTATGGCGTTTTTATTCAAACTGGGCAATGTTCCGGGTTGACCCGAGCAAATTTCGCAAATATTGACGTTCGGATGCATTTCATTAGAATCATTCAGACAATCACAAAACATTTTCGTCTCGGTTTTAAGCTCGAGATGAATTTCCAAACCGATCGTTGGTTCGAGATTCATAATCAAATATTTTTTGAGTTGATTAAGTTAATTTTATTCGCTTGATTAATCTCAATTAATTTTATTGTTTATTTTCAACTGCGATACCCATAGATCTGGCCGTGCCTGAAACAATTTTGATCGCTTGTTCGAGATTATTAGTATTAAGATCAGACATTTTTTCTTCGGCGATTTTCTTGATTTGGTCAAGCGATATTTTCGCGACCGTCTCTTTGCCACTTTCTTTCGCGCCCTTTTCGAGATTGAGATATTTTTTGAGTAAGTATGAGATTGGCGGTTTCTTGACGATAAATTCAAACGTTCGATCTTCGTAAGCGGTGATAACAACAGGCAACTTAACGCCCTTTTGGTCTTTGGTTAAGTCGTTGAAATGAGAGCAGAATTCTTGGATATTGATGCCCGCTTGAGCCAGGGTTGGCCCGATTGGCGGCGCCGATGTCGCTTCGCCGCCGCTGACAATTAAATTAACAATCTTTTTAATCTCTTTCATCGTTAAATTTTTTTAATTTGAGAAATATCGACTTCAACCGGTGTTTCCCGATTAAAAATCGTCAAGACGACCTTGAGCCGGCCTTTTTCTCGATCAATATCGATAATTTTACCTTGCATGCCCTTAAAGACGCCGTGGTTAATGCCAACTAACTCGCCGATTTTCAAATTTGTTTCGATCATTGGCTCTTCTTGTCCCATTCTTTTTAGGATTTCGTCTATTTCATTTTTATCAAGCGGAATCGGCGTTGTACCTGAACCAACAAAACCGGTTACCTTGGGCGTATTGCGGATAATGTACCAAGAGTTGTCCGTTACGACCATATCGATAAAAACATAACCGGGATACATTTTTTTTTCAACCAAATATCTTTTACCGGCTTTGACTTCCCAGACTTTTTCTTTTGGCACTAAAACATTCAATATTTTATCTTGCATATCGAAAGCTTCCGATCGTTTTAAGATCGAGTTAGCCACGATTTCTTCAAATCCGGCGACGGTGTGGATACCATACCAAGCTCGACCTAAAAATAATTTTTGTCTTGACATTTTTAACAATAAATTTAATTAATTTAAAATCAGTAAAGACAAAATTAAACTTTGGTTCTCGGCGATTTTGATCAATTAGTTAAAACCAACTGTTTTTAAATTATATCACAATTAAACCAAATATTCAAGCTTAATTCAATTTTAGGACTTGATAAAATTCAAGGCGAAAATTCCTTTAATTAGAAGAAAATCAACTAAACCATAGGCGGCGGCAAAAAACAAAGAAAACATGATTACCTCGATCGTCATTTGGATCGTTTCGTTTTTTGTCAGCCAATTGACTTTTCTCAACTCACTGATTGATTCTTTGAAATAATTTTTAATTTTTCCGATCATTTTTGGTTAATAAATTCAAGTTCTTGACCAATTTTTTTAATTACTAATTTTTGACCCTTTTTCAGGCGATTGGCGATTAAATTTTGGGAAAGCGGATCAAGGATTAATTTTTGAATCCACCGTTTAAGCGGTCGAGCGCCATATTCCGAGTCGAATCCTTTTTCAACCAAAATTTTATAAACATCATGGCTAAATTGAATCTTCAAACCTTTGCTTTCAAGTTTCTCTTCAACCCGGCGGAGTTGAAGATGAACAATTTTTTCCAGTTCGGTTTGAGTCAGTGGTTTAAAGACGATAATTTCATCAATCCGATTAAGAAACTCAGGCTTAAATAATTCTTTTAATGATTTCATCGCGCGGTCTTTGAAATTCTCAAAAACTTTTTCGCCCTCGCGGTTAAATCCAATCGAACCGATCTTATGGAAGTAATGGCTGCCGACATTTGAAGTCATAATAATAATGGTATTGCGAAAGCTTACAGTAAAACCTCGGGCGTCGGTCAATCGGCCATCGTCAAGAATTTGAAGAAGAAGATTAAAAACTTCCGGATGAGCTTTTTCAATTTCGTCAAAAAGAACAAGACTGTAAGGCCGGTGCTTGACCGCTTCGGTTAACTGACCGCCTTCTTCGTAACCGACATAACCGGGCGGCGAGCCGATTAATTTGGAAACGGAATGGGATTCCATAAATTCGGACATATCGAATCGAACCATATTTTTTTCATCGTCAAACATAAACTCGGCCAGCGTTCGAGCGGATTCGGTTTTGCCCACCCCAGTCGGGCCAAGAAAAATAAACGAAGCAATTGGTTTTGTTTCCTCGGCCAAGCCGGCTCGAGCGCGGCGAAGAGCGTTGGCGATTGCCTTAGTCGCTTCTTCTTGGCCAATGACGCGGTTGCCGATAATTTTTTCGGCTTGGAGCAGTTTTGCCGCTTCGCCCTCCATAATTTTTGAGACCGGAATGCCGGTCCAGCGGGAGACGACATCGGAAATTGATTCGGCCGTGACTTCTTCTTTAATCAAACGAGTCTTGTCTTTATCGCTTTTTTCGTCCAGGGTTTTTAATTCTTTTTTAATCTGAGGAATTTCGCCGTAAGTGATTTCCGCGACTTTGGCCAGGTCACCAGCTTTCTCCGCTTCGGCCGCTTCAGTTTGAAGAAATTCAATTTTCTTTTTAAGCGAGTGATAATGATTTTTTATTTCTTTTTCCGATGTCCAGCTGTTAATTAGTTTTGTTTCGTCCTTTTTTAATTTTTTCAATTTCATTTCAGTTGCCTTCAATTTTGAATTAGAGCTGTTTTCTTTTAAAACGACTTCCCTCTCGATTTCCAATTTTCTGATTTCTTTTTTAAGTTCTTCCAATTCTTGAGGCAAACTTTCCGTTTCCAATCGAAGCGAGGCGGCGGCTTCGTCGATTAAATCGATTGCTTTGTCGGGTAAAAATCGATCGGTAATATAACGAATGGAAAGTTCAACCGCCTTGACGATGGCGCCGTCGGTGATTCGCAAGCCATGGTGAATTTCATATTTTTCTTTTAAGCCGCGCAGGATCGCGATCGTGTCTTCGGCCGACGGCTCTTCGACCAAGATTGGTTGAAATCTCCTGACTAAGGCCGTGTCTTTTTCAAAATTAATTTTATAATCGCGCAAGGTTGTCGCGCCAATAACTTGAAATTCGCCCTTGGTTAAGGCGGGTTTAAGCAGGTTGGCGGCGTCAATCGCGCCCTCAGCCGCGCCGGCGCCAACCAGAGTGTGGGCTTCATCGATAAAGACAACAAATTTGCCGGGATTAAGTCTGATTTCTTTTAAGACGGCTTTGAGTCGATCTTCAAATTCGCCTCGATATTTCGCGCCGGCAATTAAAGCGCCAAGGTCTAAAGAAATTATTTCTTTGTTTTTAATTGAATCCGGAACCTCTTCCGCGATAATTTTCTGAGCCAAACCTTCGACGATCGCCGTTTTGCCAACGCCGGCTTCGCCGATTAAGATCGGATTATTTTTTGTTCGACGCGAAAGAATTTCAATGATTCGTCTAATTTCTTGATCGCGGCCGATAATCGGATCGAGTTTTTTTTCACGCGCCAATTGAGTTAAGTTGGAACTATATTTTTCCAAAGTTTTATGTTTTGTTTCCGGGACTTCGTCGGTGATATGCTGACCTTTTCTGATTTGATTTAAAACGCGGCCGATCCTTTCGTTGCTGACACCAAAACGTTCCAAAAGGTAACGGGCGGATGAACGTAACTCGGTTAAGGCAATTAAGACGTGCTCAACCGAAATAAACTCGTCGTTGAATTTACGCGAGGCGATCGCGGCTTGGTCTAAGATTTGGAAAGTCTCCTGAGCGAGATAAATCTGAGCGGCGTTGGAATTAGTTGAAAAAATTTTTGGAATTCGATTAAGCTCTTCTTCGACGACCTTGATCAGATAGCCCTGATCAACTTGAATTTCTTTAAAAAGGTCGGTTAGAATAGTTTCGTCTTCGGTCAGGATTCCCCAAAGGATGTGAAGAGCACGAATCTCGGTGTGGTGAAGTTTTAAAGCTTCGTCTTGGGCGCGTTGAAGCGCCTCTTGGGCTTTTAAGGTAAAACGATTAAATGGAAACATTTTTATTTAGCTTTAATTTACACCTATATTATAAAAAATCTAAGAGCAAATGTCAAAAGTAAAATTTTAAGTCCAAGCTTATTTTCATGAAGTTTTCGATAAAAATAGAGTTTAAAACCAAACTAATAACTTTAAATTAGTTTTACTTTGAATTGGCCAGGATTTTCTTTCCGGCGCCGGTTCTTATCCAAATCGACACGATTAGAAATAGTCGATTCATCTCTTGCTCCGGTTTGAATAATTTTTGTTAATTTAACAAGGCCATTTTCGAAAACCGCGTTGAAATCAAACAATTATAAATTTTTATTTTGTCGCGGTATATATGGCGGAAATCTCAGCCGCGGTTAAGGCTCGGTTATAAATCCGAATATCGTCAAGATTGCCCATATACGCGTCGGTATACACGTATCTTCTGCCGATAGTAAAAACCGAGGCGATATTTGGATTAGTCTTCCAAGCGGTTGTATTAACAAGTCCGCCATTGGCATAAGCGCTAACAGCAGCGCCATTATACACAATAGAAAAATAAATCCACTGATTAAGCGGTGACGTATAATTTGTTCCATGATTATACGAACTACCCATTCGCCACTGCATAGGACCTGTAGGTGTCATCCAAACCCCGAAACCAGTGTTATTTGTGTAACTGCCTGTTTGGACAATATTATCCCAATCTAGACTTCCGTTACCGGTTCTTTCCATCCAAAGACTAATGGTAAAATTACCAGTAATCGTTCCTAAAGAGTTACTAGTATTACCTTGTATCTTGCTATTCGAGCCGTTGAAATTAGCTCCTTCAAAAATGTGGCCATATTGAGTACCGTAAATAACATTATAATCAGGGCCGTTATTATTATTACCGGACGCGTCAGTCGAGTTGCCATCAAGGGGCCAGTAGGCAACCAGATTTTGGTTGTTGTAAGCGTTTACATCACTTAAGGTTCTAATTATCGTGGCGCTTGTTCGCTTAAAGTTAAATTGTTGCCAATTTCATAATAAGTACTGCTTAAACCGCCGTCTGTGCCTGAGATCGAGTTTGGGCCAATATTATTTGGATCTTGAAAAAGAGCTATGAGTTCGTATTGCGATGACGAGGCGTAATAAGTATAGTAGTAAGGTGGATTATTAGTCGGGTCGATGGGTAAAATGTTAAAACTATTTAAACCATCGCCGCGAAAGTTGATCGGCAACCAACCGGTGCCGTCAATATTTTGATAAGTGGTTGAGGCCGAACAGTGATAAACCCAGCCCGAGGGCAAATTTGATAACAAGCCCTGGCTAATCCAAGTTGAACAAGTGGCGGAACTGTCGGGTAAGGAAGTATAAACAATATTGGGCGATCCGACACCGAATCCTTTCGCTAAAACCAAACTGATTGCCAAATTTAAGTTTTTCAAATCGCTCTGACGTTTTAAATCATTACTCGCCCTAAGTGTGTTTTGAGGGTTGAGAACTAAAATTAAAACGCCAATGAGGGCGGCGATAATCGTTAAAACAATAATAATTTCGATTAAAGTAAAACTTTTTGTTCGAATCATTTTTTATCTGGAGCCGACCCGGGGAATCGGACCCCGAACCTACGGTTTACAAAACCGTTGCTCTGCCAATTAAGCTAGGTCGGCCGCTTTTTGTTTGGTCGAACGGTCACTAAAAAAGTGGTTGATTTTTTACTGGCGCCGTCTTAATTATTTTATTTTAAGCGATTATAGGTTTATTTTTAGTTTGTTTGTTTGTTTGTATCGTTTGTTCCAGCTGTTTCGCTTTTGTTGTTTTTAGCTTTTTCCAATTTTTTGTCCGCCCAAACCTGAACGCGCAAGGCTTCGATTCTCATTTTCAACAAAAATTTTTTCGAAAGGCCGCGGTAAGTTTTTTGAAGAGAATAAAATTTTTTGTTCAAGTTTAAACGCCGAGCTTTTTTTTGCAATTTCGCTTGGAAGTTATTAAACCAGAGATAATCATAACCTCGGAGTTGAACCGTTTTTGATTTTTTGGCGATAAAAAAAACGATTAGGCCAAAAATTAAAAGAGTTAGGAGCGGTAAAAAAATGGTAATATTGTCGGAACTGATCATCCGTTTGTTTGGTTTAGGTCGAGCTGAGACGGCTGAATTTTTTAATTTCAATTTTTTCTTTAAACTTATTCGCCGCTTGGCTGACAAGATCTTTGATTTTAAGTTTTTCGTCTTTAAAATAAGGTTGGTCAATTAAGCAAACATTTTCGAAGAATTTTTCGAGCTTGCCCGCATTGATTTTTTCGGCCACGTCTTTAGGTTTATTTTTTATTTCTTCTTTAAAATTTTCTTTTTCTTTTTCCAGAAGATCGGTTGGAATTTGATCGCGGTTAAGATAAGCCGGGTTCATTGTCGCGACTTGAACGGCGATTTCGTGGGCAAGTTTTTTAAAATCGTCGTTTCTGGTGACGAAGTCGGTTTCGGCGCCAAGTTCAACCAGGGCGCCAACTTTGCCGTTGAAGTGAATATACCCTTCGATTAAACTTTTGGTCGCGGTCGTCTCTGATTTTTTGCTTAAAAACTCGGAACCCTTTTTAATCAAAAATAGTTTTGCTTTTTCCGAGTCATTTTGGTTCAGCTCGAGCGCTTCCTTGATCAGACCAATCGGCGCGCCGGTTTCTTCACGCAAACTTTTTATTTTATCAATTAAATTCTTATCCATTTTATTATTTGGCTGATTTTAATTAGACCGTGGTTGAGTCTGAATCGGTTATTTGAGATTTTTGGTTTGGCTCCGATTCGGTTTCGGTTTCAATTTTTAATTCCGACTGATTTGATCGAGGTTTGAGTTTTCGGAGAAGATAAGCGATAATAAAATTGATGCTTCGAGGCGCCTTGTCGTTGGCGCTGATGGCGTCAAAACAAACCTCGATATTGTTGTCCGATCCGACGATCGCGATAATTGGTATTTTTGTTTTAATCGCCTCTCGAACAACCGTTCGGTGGGAAGGATAATTGACGTTGATGATAAAGACGAAGTCGGGTAATTTTTCGATTGTAGCGACGCCGCCGTAAATCTGTTTCATTTTTTCCAGCTCTCGCTCCATTTTTTTTGCTTCTTTAATTGGGTAATTATTGATTTCGCCGTTGGCTGCTTTGGCGCTGAGATCCTTAAAATAAGTCAATCTTGATTTAATCGTTTCAAAATTGGTCAAAAATCCGGCCACCCACTTAGTATTAAGATATGGCATTGATAATTCGGTCGCGATTTTTTTAACCGTTTCTTGGCCCGCTGGCTGGGTCGCGACAAAAAGAATCGATTTACCTTGGCCAATAATTTTATTAATGAGATCGGCGATTCGATCAAGTGCGCTCAGGGTCTGACCAAGATCGAAAATTTCAATATTCGATTTATGATTCGGCAAAAGCTTTTCTTTGACCGATGGATGGGTAAACCGTTTCGCTCGGCCGTAGTGAACGCCGCTAGCTAGCATCAATTTGAACAAACTTTCATTGCGCCGTTCCTGATTTTTTTGTTCGCTGTTTTCCGTTTCTTCTTGGGTTTTTGTTTCTTGATCTGACTCCATTATCTGATTCTATGTTATACTATATTGATATTATACGATAAATAAATACAATAAATATAATTAATTTTTTTGGTTGATTGATTAAAAAACTTTTTAAAAACAATGAAAAAGAAAATTCATCCAGTTTATCAATTTGCCACGGTTAAGTGTGTTTGCGGCGCTTCTTATCAGATTCCTTCAACTAAAAAAATAATCGAAGTTGAAGTTTGTAAAAATTGCTCGCCTGTTTTTACGGGTAAAGAAGAAAGGCGAGTTATTCTTGGCCAGGTTGAAAAATTCAAAAAAAGGCAAGCGAAACAAACGAAATAATCTCAGGCTAATTAAATTTTAGCAGATTTTCTTCAAAAATGGAAGAGGTCCAAAAGTTTATTATTGAAATTCGGGCCGGCATTGGCGGCGAGGAGGCTTCGCTTTTTGCCGCCGATCTTTGGCGAATGTATTTGCGTTTTTTTGAAAAAAATAAGTGGCGAGTAAAAGTTTCCGAAGATCAACAGAGCGATTTGAAGGGCGTAAAAAATCTCGAGGCGGAAATAAGCGGTCCGGCCGCTTTTGATTTAATTAAGCAAGAAGCGGGTGTTCATCGCGTTCAAAGGATTCCAACGACGGAACGATCGGGTCGGGTTCACACCTCGACCGCCTCGGTCGCGATTTTGCCTCTGGCCGACAACTCGCCGATTCAAATCAGAGATTCTGATTTGGATATTAGTTTTTTTCGCTCTTCCGGCCATGGCGGTCAAAACGTTAATAAAGTTGAAACAGCGGTTCGAATTGTTCATCGGCCGAGCGGTATCATCGTTTCTTCGCAAATCGAGCGGTTTCAACAGCGTAACCGTGAGATCGCGATGGAAATGTTAAAGGCGAAACTTTGGCAGTTGGAGCGTGAAAAAACCGTTGGCAATTTGGTTGATCAGCGTCGAAATCAAATTGGCGATCAGGAACGTTCGGAAAAAATAAGAACTTATAACTTCCCTCAAAATCGAATTACCGATCACCGAATTAATAAATCTTGGCATAATCTTGAAAATATTATGGCCGGCGGCCTTGAACCGATTATTAAAGCGTTTAAAGACCAAAAATGAAAGATGGTAAGAACGTTGTTTTAATTTTGATTTTTTATTCAATTATCGCGATTTTTATTTGGCTTTTCACTAATCCCAGTACCTGGAAAAGTTTTTCGAGTATTTTTAATTACAAGTTATAATATTTTCAATTAAATAAAATTTATTTTTATTCGATTATTCCTATCGAGGTTTCGCGCTTAACGTGAATAAAGGTAATTATGAAAGTTAAAAAAGCTATTATCACCGTCGCCGGTTTAGGCACGAGATTTTTGCCCGTGACGAAATCGCAACCCAAGGCAATGTTGCCGATCGTTGATAAACCGGTTATTCATTATTTGGTTGAAGAAGTTGTCGCTTCGGGCATTGAAGATATTATTTTAGTCACGGGTAAAGGTAAACGGGCGATTGAAGATTATTTTGATTACGCCGTTGAGTTGGAAAACGCTCTGATTTCTTCGGGCAAGAAGGATCTGCTTCAGACGACGCGTCAAATTGCCAATCTGGCCAATATTAGTTATGTTCGTCAAAAAGAGCCGGCTGGAAACGGAGACGCGATTCTTTGTGCTCGACCTTGGCTTAATAATGAGCCGGTCGCGGTCTTGTTCGAGGATGATATTGTCGTTGGGGAAAAACCTTGTTTAGCTCAATTGATTGAGGTTTTCGAAAAATACGAGGATTCGGTTGTCGCTTTGGAAAAAGTTACGCGCAAAGAATCATTTAAATACGGTATGATCGACGGCGTTGAAGTCGAAAAAGATATTTTTGAAATCAGCCGTTTCGTTGAAAAGCCGCGGCCGGCTCAGGCGCCAAATCTTTTGCTTGGTTTCGTCGGTAAGTCGATCTTGACGCCCGAAGTTTTCGTCGAACTGAATAAAATCCAAAAATTGTTTCGGAACAAAAAACACGAACTTGGGTTGGTCGACGCTTTTCAAAATTTGCTTAAACGTCGGTCTCTTTATGGTTTGCGTTTTCAAGGTAAACGTTATGATTGCGGTTCAAAGATTGGTTTTCTCAAGGCGGTCGTTGATTTTGGTTTAAGCCATGCCGAGGTCAAAAAAGAATTTAAACAGTATCTTAAAAATTTAAAGATTTAATATTTTTAATGACTTTATTTTACACGGGCAAGGGTGACAAGGGCAAGAGTAAAGTTGGTCAGAAGGAGTTTGCCAAAACCGATCTAATTTTACAAACTTTGGGCGAGCTTGACGAGCTAAACAGTCTTATCGGCTTGGCTAGGAACAATCTAAAAACAAAAATTTTAAAACTTCACCTGCTCGAAATTCAAGAAAACCTTTTTTTGATTCAGGCAAATTTAGCTAATTTAATTTATCCAAAATTTAAGCCACCGATTTTTAGCCGGATAAAAATAAATAATTTAGAAAAAGAGATAGAGAAAATCGAAGAGCGAGTTAAACCGGAACGGCGATTTATTATTCCGGGCGGCGAAAACGAGTCGGCCTGGCTTGATTACCTGCGAAGCGTCAGCCGTCGGGTCGAACGTCGGGTGTCCGAATTGAGCCAAAAGAAAAAAGTTTCAGTTGAAATTTTGTCATATCTCAACCGTCTTTCCAGTTTTTTCTTTGCTTTGGCCCGTTTGGCGGCGAAAAATAAAAAAATCAAAGAACAATCGCCAAAATATAAATAATTCAACTAAATAGATTTGAAAACAAAAGTGATTAAAATGATTGGCAAAGAAGAATTTCAAAAAATTGATTTAAGGGTGGGTAAAATATGGGTGGGTAAAATTTTAACAGTTGAAGAAATTGAAGCAAGCGACAAACTTTTTAAAATCAAGGTTGATCTTGGCGATGAAAAAAGGACGATTGTTTCTGGAATTAAAAAAAATTACTCGGCCGAAGAGTTGCTTGGCCAGTTGATCGTTCTCATTATTAATCTCGAACCGCGTCAAATTAGAGGCATTGTCAGCGAGGCGATGCTTTTGGCCGCCGCTTCAGAATCCGGTCCGGTTTTAATCGTGCCGCTGAATCAAGTTCGGGTTGGATCAAAAATTTCTTAAAAATTTTAATTTCTTCTCCGCATCATTCCCTGTTTTAATAACAAGTTTAGTTTGGTTAAAATTTGGATCTTGAAAAATAAAAAGTGCGGCCTAGAGTCGTAAATCGGAAATTACTTTTTTGATTTTAGAGTTTAAATTTCAAGTTCAAAATCCGGTATTTAAAATTTGCTGGCTATAATTTAATCGTTGAGAGTTTTTGTCGTTTGGCTAAAAATTTTTCCGCTCGAAGAAAATGATTTTTGACATCATTAAATGTCGGGATCGCGTCGATCTTATCTGGATTGAACCAACCATAACCTTGGTGTTCTTTAGAAATTTTAATTTGGATCTTATTCGTTTGGGCCAGGAAAAAAATCACTCGTTTTTTTATAAGAAGATTTTTTCTTTTGATCAGATAGAGCGAGGCCGCCTTGAAACCGGGAATGATCTTTAAATCTTTTTGTTTCAAACCGGTTTCTTCGTTGATTTCTCTAAAAGCGGCGGCGATCAGACTCTCGCCTTTTTCAACGTGGCCTTTAGCGGCGTTCCAATAATGTTTTGAGTGTTTGAGTAGTAAAAAATTTCTCTGGCCCTTGGTTTGTTCGTGAAAAATAATAAAACCCGTCGATATTTCTCTTTTGATTTTTATCCGTTCTGATTCTTGACTTTTAGTTTGATCCATTAAATTTTAAAATTATAAACTATAATATTTTAAATGGACAATGTCCTTTTAAATTTGTTAAAAAAAGAAATTGAACGGCAAGAAACAACGCTCGAACTGATTCCATCGGAAAACTTTGTTGATTTGGAGACGCTTTTTTTTCTTGGTTCGCCCTTGGTTAATAAATACGCTGAAGGTTACCCGACTAAAAGATATTATCCCGGCAACAGCTATATTGATCAGATTGAAAAATTAGCTCAAGGCCGGGCCCTAAAAGCTTTTAATCTTAATAATCGATACTGGTCGGTTAATGTTCAGCCTTATTCCGGCTCGCCGGCGAATTTGGAAATTTATCTCGCTTTAATTCAACCAGGCGAGACGATTATGGGTCTAAATCTTTTCAGCGGCGGCCATCTCAGCCACGGTCACAAGGTTAGTCAAACGGGTCGAATTTTTAAAAGCGTTCAATACGCGGTTAATTATCAAACCGAGAGAATTGATTACGGAGAAGTTGAGACGCTCGCGCGAAAATATAAACCAAAAATTATTATCTCGGGCGCGTCGGCTTACCCCTTACGTTTGGATTTTAAAAAATTCGGTCAAATCGCCAAAAATGTCGGCGCTTACCATCTCGCTGATATTTCTCATATTGCCGGTTTGGTTAGCGCCAATCTTCATCCTTCACCCTTTCCTTTCGCCGATATCGTTATGACGACAACTCATAAAACTTTGCGTGGACCGCGCGGGGCGGTTATTTTTATGAGAAAAAATTTGGAAGCGATCATAAATAAAACCGTTTTCCCGGGTTTTCAAGGCGGACCTCATATTCATACGATTGCCGCGATCGCTTACGCTTTTGGCCAGGCAAAAAAAAAGAGTTTCTTGCTTTATCAAAAACAAATTATTAAAAATGCCCAAAGGCTTTCGTTTGAACTTAAAAAAAGAGGTTTTAAACTTTTTGCCGATGGCACGGAGAATCATTTAATGTTAATTGATCTCAAGCCGCTCGGTTTAGACGGTCGAACAGCCGAGACTGTTCTTGAGGCCGCCGGCATTATCGCTAATCGTAATTCCCTGCCAGGCGATCTCTCCCCTTTTAATCCATCCGGCCTGAGATTAGGCGCGCCGGCGATTACGTCCAGAGGCTTAAAGGAAAAAGATATGATCATGATTGCCGATTGGTTTGATCATCTTTTGCTTCAAAAAAAAGCGCCAATAAAAATCAAAAAAGCAGTCAGTTTGTTTTTAAAACGTTATCCTTTGCCCTATCGACGTTGGTTGAAGTTAAATTTGCCTCGACCGGCTAAAAATTTAATTTAGAATAATTAAACTAAAAACTAAATTGAAATATTTTTAAGGTTCAAAATTCTAACATTCTAATTAAGACCGGCCAATTTTTTTTAGGTTATTCCGTTTTCTCAGTTGCCTTGTCTTTTAGCTCAAAATAACTTAATGTCCAAAAAGCCGAGTCAAAAGAGATAAAGACACCCTTGAAGAGGATGGTGAGCAACAGTAGAATGATGGCGGTGATTAAAGAGAAAATGAACGCGCCGGTCAGACCAAAAAGACTGTAAGTGGCAAGACCGATGCCGACTAAGGGTAGAACGAGAAGAACTAAGCCGATTAAGGCCAGGCCGATGAAAACAATTCTTAAGCCGAGAGAAATTAACCAAATAATAAAAACGGTTTTAACGTTTTGAAATATAAGTTGATTGGCTTTCTTAACGCTTCCAATCACTTTTTCATCTTCGTTTAAAATTATTCTTAAACCGTAGTTATTCAGAATATTAATAGCGATAAGGAAAAATAGAAAGAATGGCAGAAGCAGTAAAAAAGCGATGATGGCAAGGAGATTTTGATTGGAATAAAAGAACAAGTAGCTTGGAAAAATTAAATCAATAACGAGGCCGATGGCGATTAAGATCATCAAAATTTCCAAGCCAAGAATCCGACCGAAAAATTTAAAACTGGTTTTAAGACTTCGTTTAAATTTAATCTCTTGGTTTTCAATCGAATCAGCTGAAGCGTTGTCATCTTTTTTAGCCACAATAACAGAAACGATTAAACTGGTTTCAGCGATTAATACAATCACGAGAGTAAGGCCGAGAAGAATAAGCGAGACGACCAGGTTGATTGAATTGGATTCGATGGCCGCGGCGGTTTTATCCGTGATTGAAAATGTTAAATTTTTTTGGGCGGTGGCGAAGAAATCTTTTATTGAAATTAAGTTGGAAAACTGGGGTGAGAGATAATTTAAAGAGTGAAAATTAAAATTTTGGTTTAATTCGAGGTGAGGAATAATCCAGATACCAAACAAAGCGACGAAAATGCCAAAAGCCCAAATAAAACGATTGCGATGGCTAAAGATTAGACGCCAAGTTTCTTTAAGGAGTTTGGAGTAATCCATTTTATTAACAAATTAATACGGCCTAATTAAATTATTATAAAACATTTCTTGCGCTATAATAATTTTAGCTATGGTTATTAACGGCGACGAATTGGCGAAAGAAATTTTAGTTCGATTAAAAGAGAAAGTTAATGATCGAAAACACTTGAGATTGGCCGCGTTTTTGATTGATTCTAACCAAGAAAAAGAAAAATTTCTAAAAATTAAAAAAAAATATTGTCAAGATTTAGGCGTTGATTTTCGTCTTTATCCCATTGATCCAAGTCTTGGCCGGAAAAAAATTCGAACATTAATTAACCAAGTTGTTCGATCAAAGTTAGTCAGCGGCGCTTTAATCCAATTGCCATTGCCGAAAAATTTGTCAACCCAGTATTTTCTCAATTCAATCCCGGCCCGAAAAGACGTTGATTGTCTCTCAGGCCGTTGTCTCGGTCAATTTTTTGTTAATCAAGCCGTCATCCGGCCGCCCGTGGTCGAGGTCGTTGACTTCATCAGAGAAAAATTTAAACTTGATTTTGAATCAAAATTAGTCGTGGTTGTCGGCTATGGTCGATTAGTCGGCCGGCCCCTCGCTCATTATTTTGGTCAAGCAAAAAGCACGGTCATTATTATTAATGAAAAAACAAAAAACGCCGGAGAATTTTTTGAAAAAGCCGATGTCATTATTGGCGGCGCTGGTCAGCCCAATTTAGTTAAAACTTGCGCGCCCGGCGCGGTTTTGATTGATTTTGGATATGGTCTTGATGATCAGGGCCGGGTTGGCGGCGACATTGATTTTGAAAAATTAAAAAACCGAGCGAGTTTGATCACAGCCACGCCAAACGGCACCGGCCCAATTTTAGTGGCAAAGTTGATGGAAAATTTAGTTAAACTTTCTTTATTTAAACCAAAGCAAAACGATTAATTTTGGGTTAGGATTAAATAAATGGTTCAGTGCGCGGTCGCGATTTTTCTGATTAAGAAAATAAAAAATTTTAAAAGGCGAAATGAATTTGTTGAGATTTTTAGAAAAAGTTTATTTTTAAATTCGCCGCTATTTTAATTGGGAAAAATTAATGACTTGATCGCGGCCATTTTTTTTGGCTTGATACATCGCCTGATCCGCTCGATTCAATAATTCTTCCGGCGTCAAACCTGGTTCAAATTCAGCCACGCCGATGCTGAGACTAATTTTTAATTCGGGATATTTTCCAACGAAAAGCGAGTTGATTTTTTCTTTGACCCGTTCATTCAACTCAATTGCTTTTCGATAAGAATTTTCTTCCGAGCTGTTTAAAAGACTGACAACAATCTCTTCGCCGCCATAACGGCAAGCGATGTCGCCTTTTTTGATTCGAATATTTTTTTCAAGCGTGGCCGCGACCGCTTTTAAAATTTCATCGCCGACCGCGTGACCATAACGATCGTTAATTTGTTTGAAATGATCAATATCGCAAAATAAAAAACTAAATCGGTTTGATTCGAACTTTTGCCGGCGTTCGCTTGTCGGTTTGACTGATTTATTAATGATTTTTTCCGATTCGTCTAAAAAATATTCTCGTGTTTTCAAATTAGTGAGCAAGTCGTGGATTAAGTCTTTTTTTAGTTTTTGGTTTTCGTTGATTTTTTCAGCCAGAAGTTGAATAATTTTCAATGGCGTTTTGGCTAATTCGTCTGAGTCAATCGTCGGATCGATCTTTTTTAAATTTTCGACCAGATTAGTCCTAAGTTCGTTTTCAATCTGATTTTGACCCGGCTCTATCTTAAGTTGGTTTTGTCTTGGTTTTGACTCTTGAAGCATATTTTCTATTATAATTTTAACAAGTTTTTGATTAACAAATTAAATCCGGCCGAAAACGATTAAAATATCAGCCGGATTTTAAAACTTCTTATTTCCTTCTATTCTCGCCGGTGATCGAGGCAATGATCAAAAGCAGCCAAAACAAATCCGGCCAAAAAATTTTATTGACCGGATTTTTAAACGGATTATTTTTTTTTCCTTCTCTCACAGATCGCAACGAGGCCAAAGACAAATCCGAGATAAGCGACGGCGACGACAAAGGCAAAAACAACGTGTTCCAAAACGAAGACAAAGTTAGAAAATGTTCCCATCGCTTTTGCCATAATGATTATAAAAAGCAATAAGAACACTCCTAAGACAACGTAAAAATATCTTGTCATAGCGTCGTTCATTCTATTTCACCTCCTTTTGAACTATTTTTATTCTAAACTAATTTATTATTTTTGTCAAATTAAGTTAATTTCCGTCTTGAAAATTTAACCAGGTCGATTAGGTCGACTAGTTTTTCTTATTTTAATTTAATTAAACGAAACTGGCCTGGTTTGAGTTGATCAAGCCGGTATGGCCCAAATCTAACTCGAGTTAGACGAAGTATTTTTAAACCAACTACTTGGCTCAATTTTCGGACAATTCGATTTCGACCCTCGTGGATAACCAAAGAAAATTTAATTTTTTTACCTCTGATCCAAATAATTTTCAGATTTTCGACCTTAACTTTTTTCCGTTCAATTAAAACGCCTGCCTTGATTTTGTCTAAAATTTTTTCAAACTGACCTTTGCTTTCGGCTTCAACCAAGTATTCCTTTTTTTGTTCAAATTTTGGATGAGTGAGATTATAACAAAGCTCGCCATCGTTGGTTAAAATCATTAAACCGGTCGTGTCGAAGTCAAGCCGACCACAGGGGAAGACTCGAGGTGAACTCGGAACCAAATCCAAAACCGTTTTTCGGCCTTGTTCGTCTTTGGCCGTGCTGACGACGCCGATTGGTTTATTAACCAGGTAAACTATTTTTTGAGATTGAACTTCGACGAGTTTATTTATTATTTCGACTCGGTCATTTTCTTGATCGATTTGAAAGCCAAGTTTTTTCACGATTTTGCCGTTAACTTTAATTGCACCTTGGCTAATCAAAATATCGGCCTGTCGGCGTGAACTAATGCCCGCTTGGCTTAAAAATTTATTCAGGCGAATTAATCCGACCCTCTCGTTAATTTTTATCTTTGGTTTGGTCATTTAAGCGATTTTTTTAACGGCCATGTTTGATTTCAATAACATCGCCGTCTTGAATGATATATTCCCTGCCCTCGGTTCGAATCAAACCCCTTTCTCTCGCTCGGGCGTAACCGCCGGATTGAATTAAAGTTTGCCAGTTGATTATTTCGGCTCGAATAAAATATTTTTCGAAATCGGAATGAATAACGCCGCCGGCGATTGGCGCGGTCGAATTTTTTTTAATCGGCCAAGCCCTGGTTTCGTCCGGGCCGGTCGTGAAAAAAGTGATCAGATCGAGCAAGTCGTATGATTTTTTAATTAACTGATTTAAGCCCGATTCAGGTTTGAGTCCAAGGCTGATTCTTTCATCTGGATTAAAATCAACCGTTTCGAATTCGGTTAAAACATCGATGATTAAAAATGGCCAGCCGTTTTTTGAGAAAAAATCAACTTGAGCTTGGTCTAAATCTTTTTCCGTTCCGTTAAATAAGTAGAGTTTTGGTTTAAAGGTTAAAAGTTGATAAGTTTTCAATTTTTTGGTTTCTGTTTCGTTCCAGTCGGCGTCAATGATAAGTTTGCCCGAGATTAAAATTTCTCTGATTCGATTTAAAAAAGCCAATTCTTGAATTACTTCTTTTTGACCTGACCGCGCCTCTTTGGTCAAGCCTTGAATTTTTTTTTCAATCGTTTCAAGATCTTTTAAAATTAATTCGGTTTCCAAGATTTCCTTGTCTTCCAACGGATCGACTTTTTCTTGGACGCTGAGGATGTCTTTATTGACGAAAGCACGAAGAACGTAAACGATCGCGTCGGTTTCTCTAATGTGAGCGAGAAATTGATTGCCTAAACCTTCGCCCTGATGAGCGTTTTTAACCAAGCCGGCGATGTCAACAAATTCAATCGTGGCGTGAATTTTTTTCGCCGACCGAGTTAAATGATCAAGTTGATCAACTCTTTCGTCCGGCACCGCAACAACGCCCACATTTGGTTCGATTGTGCAAAACGGATAGTTGGCCCGATCAACTTGTTTTTTGGTTAAGGTTTGGAAAAGCGTTGATTTCCCGACATTAGGCAAACCGACAATTCCGATTGAGAGACTAGCGTTGCTCATTTGGATTTATTATAAAAAATAAACAAAAATTATTTAAGATTGGAATAATTCAATCGGCTCAGGTGAGCTTGCCATTCAAGCGAATCGTCTAAGTTTTCCAACTCTATTTTTTCGCCCGTTTTAACCTCAAACGCTTTTTTAATTAGATAGTCAGCCAAATGAGGATTTTTAGCTAAAAGCGAACCGTGGCCATAAGAACCGATGATGTTTTTATAGCAGGCACCTTCGGTTTTGTCCTCGCCGTTGTTGCCATAACCCTTAACGATTTGACCGAGCGGTTTAATATTTTTGTCCAAATAAGTTTTGCCGCTATGATTTTCAAAACCGACCACAGTCGTTATTTTTTTGTCGTTGATTTGTTCAGAAATTCCTAAAACCGGATTTAAATTTAAAACAATATCGCCAATCATTCTTTTTGGCCCGGCTATGGTTCGAATAGCCAAAATTCCGGCACCGACGATTTTTTTATTATCAGCGGTTTGGTAGTATTCGCCTAAAAGTTGGTAACCGCCGCAAATTAAAAGCATCGGTTTAAAATTTTCCGCTTCGGCTTTAAGTAGTTCGGTTTTGAGACCGATTAGATCTTTTGAGACTAAACTTTGTTCTTGATCTTGACCGCCGCCGAAAAAATAAAAGTCTGATTTTTTAATCGGTTCGTCCAAGTCGGCGGTTAAAATTTTAATTTTGAAACCGCGCCATTCCGCCCTTTTTTTAAAAACCAAAACATTACCCTGATCGCCATAGGTGTTCATTGTTTTTGGATAAAGGTGCGTTAGGATTAATTCTTGATCCATTTTAAGTTTAGGTCCAAAATTTTTTATAACCGCGTCGAGCTAAAAATTTTTTTAAGTCCATTAAGGCGGTATAAGTTGGAAAAATATAAACTCGTTCAATTTTGATTTCGGCTAAATTTTTGAAAACTTCGTTAAGGTTGCGGCAAAAAATAAATCGCGGCCTGTTTTCCAAATCGGCGTATTTCAGTCTTAGACCCATGTCGTAAGGCCGGCGACCGTTAAAAATAATCGTTTCAGCCTGGTTTTTAATTGAGTTAAAATCTACGTCCCAAATCCAGGAGACATCGACGCCGTCAGCGATTTTGTCGTTAAGAAGAAAGATTAAAGTTTTCTTTCCCGGATCGGCGCTGATAGTTTTAATCGTTTCGGTTAAACCGACCGGATTTTTAGCCAGCGAGATAAATAATTCTTTGCTATTAAACTTGATAATCTCTTGGCGGCCGAAGGCTGGCTTAAATTTTTCCAAACTTTTTTGAATCTGGTCGAAATCGATTTTAAGATTAAGGCCGATTGAAAAGGCGGCGAGCAAATTATAAACATTATAAAAACCCTTGAGTGGCGTTGTTATTTTTTCGGTTCGGCCACAGTAAGCGATTTCAATTTTTTCGTTTTCGATCGCAACCGCGCTTAAATCCAATTTCGGTCTGGCTAAACCGCATTTTGAACAAACATAATCGCCCAGGTGGGAAAAAAACTCGGTTTGGTAATAAAGAGATGCGCCGCAATTGGGACAGCGGCTAAAATCGGAAATAATTGAGTCGTTTTGCCGATTTGGATTAAAGCCAATACCGTAAAAGAAAACCCTTTTTTCATTAAGGTAATCAGCCAAGGATCGAATACCCGGATCGTCGGCGTTTAGTATCACCTTCGTCTCGTTTGGTAAAGAGCGAATTAACTCAAACCATTTTTTTCTAATTGTTTCAACCTCGCCATAGCGGTCAAGTTGATCGCGAAAAAGATTAGTTAAAAGAATTAGACGCGGTTTTATTTCTTTAGCGATCTCAATTAGTGCCATTTCGTCGCATTCAAAAATACCAAAGTCAATCTTTCGACGCGGCCGGCCGGTTAAATTAACTTGTTCCAAAAGAACGCTGATGATGCCGCGTTTTAGGTTTGAACCGGCGCTATTAGCTAAAAAGGTATAACCTTGATTAGTTAAGGCGTTGGTTAAAAGCCTAGCTGTGGTCGTCTTACCATTAGTGCCGGAAATCAAAATAACGCCTTGTTTAAAACCAGACGATATTTTTTTTAACGCGTTTTTGTCAATTGTTTCGGTGATTAAACCGGGCGCGGCCGTGCCGCCGCTTTGGAAAACAGTCAAAGCTAACTTAACTGACTTTCCCGCTGCGATCGCTGTAATTAAACGAATGTCCATAACTTAAATTGATATTTAAACCAATTATAAATCAATGCTTAAAAAATTTCTAAATTAATTACCCCTCAGCCGGAAAGCAAAGGGGTAATTAATTTTATCCGCGCGCCTTGATGAAATTAAAGATTTATTTTCGATGCGATAAGATCAATCGCAATAAGTTTATGATTTTTTCGATATCGCGGTTTTTGTTGATGATGTTTTTGTCGCGGCTAACGCCTTCGTCCGGATGGTAAACGTTGTTTTCTTGAACGTTTTTGAGAAGAGGTTTGGCGCCAAACCAATGAATTGACCAGTCGCGGATTATTCTCGCGTCAATCGTAAAAGGATTTGACTGATCAACTTGGCCGATGACGCCAACGGTATCACCCGGTTTAAATTGATCAATATTGCCCCGACCGCCAAAATGATACATAACATCGCTGGTTGAAGCGACATTAATATTCCAATTACCGCCCCAACTTGAGACAACGACAATATTGCCATTAACGGAAACAACCTTGCCTCGGAGCAAAGCTCGACCCTCTCGATTAATGTCGATTAACTCGACGTTCGCCCAGGCCGGCGGTTCAATTACTTCGAGTTCGCCGCTGACAACAGTGACAGGCTGGGTTGAATTTTCTTGAACCGTAACTGTAACCGCACTGCTGGTTGAATTTGAACTGGTCGCGTTAGTTGATGATGTTGAAAAAACCTGAGCGCTAACTAACGATGTCGCGATCAAAGCAACCAAACTAACAGCCATGGCTATTTTTTTGACCATTTTCTATTCGCAGATATTCTTTTATCCGCTTTAATTAATAAACGACCGATATAAATATTATTATAAAGCATACTGTTTAAAAACAAAGGGAATGTGTATAAGATTGGTCGGCTTGAAGCAAAAAATAATTAAAAAAATCAAAAAGTCGCTTCTTGCCATTCGCGGAGAAATTCCTTAAGATATTGGCGGACGAATCGATCGCGCCGACCGGCAATTTTCCTCGCTGTTTCAGTATTTAAGCGATCTTTGATAAAAATGACTTTTTCGTAAAAATGGTTAATCGAAGTTGTCCGGCTGTTTTTATAATAATTAAAACCGCGATGAAGTTTTGGTTTAAGATTCGGATTAAAAATTTCCCAGTTTCCTCGAGCGCTGCCATAGGCGAAAATTCGGGCGATGCCAATCGCGCCCAGGGCATCCAAGCGATCAGCGTCTTGAACAATCATCCCTTCTTTGGTTTTTATTTTATTTTTCGCGCCAGCGCCTTTCCATGAAATATTTTCAACAATTTGACAAACTTGTTTAACTATTTTTTCTTCAACCCGAAAATGTTTGAGTATTTTTCGACTAACCACGGCGTTGGCTTTAAGATCGCCGCCATTGAATTTCCAATCGGAGATGTCGTGTAAAAGCGCGGCTAATTTAATCGTGAACAAATCACCCCCTTCTTTTTTGGAAATCTTTTCAGCCAAATTTAAAACTCGAAAACAATGCCACCAGTCATGGCCGGTTTTTTCGCCGCTCATTTTTTTTTTGACGTAATCTGAGACGGTTTTGACGATTTCTCCGAGCCGATCGCTTTTATTCCTGAATTTATTTTTTTCCATTTAACTTCAAATATTATATCTTGATTATTATTTTCAGCGGTTGGAATTAAAAAGATAAGATGAGGCCTGGTTCAATTTTTAGAAACAACAATAATAACGCGGAAAATTCGATTAGGTAAGAAACAGGGTGATTTTGTTTTTTGACAGGGGTAAGAATTGACCGCAGTTAAAGTGGTTGTGCCAATCGCTTTCGCCTCATAAACGCCTTGACTGTCTTTAGTTATCAGAATATTAGTCTTTTGGCTGATAATGTCGGAGTTGGCGATATCAACATTCCAACTAACGCTCATATCGGTCGGTTTTTGATTGAGCGCGAGTAAAAAAGATTGGCCCGGCGTCATTTCCACGATTGTGCCATCATTATCAAGAGTTATTTTCGAAGGTGAAATTAAAATTTTGGGTTGAGATTGTTTTAAGTTTGATATTGATGAAGTTGGAGTCAAACTAATGCTTGAAACTGTCGCGGTTGCCACGCCGATACCATTCGGCCGGATTGTTTTAAAGTTTGAAATGTTTAATTTTTGCCAAATTTGAATCAAGTTCGCCGATAAGACTAAAATTGCCAGAGTCATCAAAACCGCGCCGATGGATACTTTTTTGCCGAATCGAAACATTCTTATTGGAGTTTAAATTTTTAAATCTATTTGACAAATTTGTTTTTTAAATTTGAATTGATTCAAAAATTAGTTTCAATTTGAAAATCTTTTTATTTTTATGTTTTTAATTAAATTTTCGGATTAGTTGATTTATTCGGTCGCAGGGTTGCGTTTTCTTTTTATCCCCGTCAAAAAACAGTATCGGCCCGATTGCCAAGGTACGCCCAAATTCGGCAAAAGATAATAATCCAAGCCAATCCAACCAGCGATACGCCAGGCCAGAATTAAGAACAACTCGAATAAAAATAAAATCGGGTTAAGGCTGACCGCGCCGGCCAAAAGAAAATTCATGTTCATCAAAGCGCCAAAGAAGGCGGCGATAGCGGTGAAAGCGCCAAGAATCAGACCAACTCCGACCGCCAGTTCACCGTAAGCGACAAGATAGGAAAATAAGGTTGGATGAGACAAAACGATAGTTTTTAAAAAAAGAGCGTACCAGTTTTGAACCGCGGGATGGTTGCCAATGGTTTTAGTCAAAGCGTTATCGACAAAACCGATTAGGGCTGAGCCGGCCTTGCTGCCAACCCAAGTTGGATTGATAATTTTTTCCCAACCGGCCTGAAGCCACTGATAACCGACATAAACTCTAATTAACAACCAGAGCGAGCTTGATTTTGGATTAAAAAAAAGCCAAGAAGAAATTTTCGGACTGGGAATTTGGCTAACCTCTAATTTTTCTGACATTTGTTTGTAAAAAAGAGCGGCTCCAATTTAACCGCTATTTTTTATTGGTCGTCTTCTTGATCATTTTCGTCCTTTTGATCTTTCTCACAAACGCAATCAAAAGATGACTTATTGCAGCCATCGCAAACACCTCTTTCGATTTTTCGACCGCATTTTTGACAAGGTGAACAACCGCAAGTTTGGCACATTTTTATAAATTTTTAGAGTTAATTCGACCTTTGACATTATTATAACGGATAAGACCAAAATTAAATTTTTTTAAATTTTTGTTTAAGTCGTTTTGTAAACAAGATAAATCGATGCGATTCCGCCGATCGTGCTGCCGAACAGCGACGCCGGCGATAGCCAACTCGCGCCCCAAAGAGTCGGGATATAAGCGCCGAGAGTCGAACCGACAAAAATCATTATCCAAAGAAAAGTTTTATTTATCATCAAATTAATTTGAATTCAAATTAACAAAATCAAAGCGAAGTTACCGATTAAGATAAATCTTTTTTCTTCTCTTCGAACTCCTCTTTGTTGATTTCACCGCGCGCGTATCGTTCTTTCAAAATTTCCAAAGACGGCTGGTTTTTCTCTTTTTTGTCGGAGACCTGCCTTAAAAGCCATTTAATCAAAACGACGAAAACGAGTAAAATCAAAAACCACCAAGCAAACATAGATATAAACATCAGCCAAGCGATCGGCGAAAAGAAGAAGGGTGTTGACCAAACAGTTCCCATTTTTATTTTCACGGGTTAATTTAAAAATTATAACAAATTTTATTAGTTAGAAAAATTATCCTTTTCGACCAAGATAAAACCAGTATTGATCGTTTCATTTTTTATTTTTTAAACCAGGCGTAAATATAACCGGATCCGATCATTATCAGAGCCAAACTAATTGCCCGCCAATCATGGAAAATAAATCCATAGCTTAAAATAACATCGGCAATAATAAATATGACGATGAAAACCGGTCGAGTTGATTCGATCATTCTTTTTTCCAGCCAGGTCGGATTTTGGCCTTGGCGATATTGTTCGATTCTTTTATCTGCCCAACTCATTTTTATTTGAATAATTAAAAATCCCGGTTAGATTCTAGCCGGGATTTTTGTCGTTTGACTTAACGCCAATTGCCACCACGGTTACCGCGATCGCGATTGTTGTTATCGCCTCGCTCCGTCATTGGCCTGGCTTCGTTAACGGTTAAAGTTCGACCGTCAAGATCTTTACCATTGAAAAGTTCGATTGCCTTGTCGCCTTCTTCTTCGGTCTCCATTTCAACAAAACCAAAACCTTTTGAACGGCCCGAAAACTTATCTTTGATGATGGTGGCGGAAACGACTTTGCCGGCCTGACCGAATGTTTCAGTCAAGGTTTGTTCGGTCGTATCATAAGATAAACCACCGATATATAATTTTTTAGCCATCTATTCTTGTTTTAATAATATTCCGTAGGCCGACTTCTTGCTCGGCTTTTCTTGATTGATAAAATAATCTAAAAAAACTAGCTTAAAACCTACCTCGTTAATATTATAAAGAAAATTTATTTAAAAGTCAAGACGTTTGGATTTAAAACGAACATTAGCCGAGAAAGTTTTTATTACTTATCCACATTGCGTTTTATGCCATTGCTTCGCGCAGTTGACAAAATTGACAGGTTTGATCGCCACAACTTTGGTCAAAGAATGAAAAGTTTAAAATTCCATCAGCGGTTTTTTTAATTAACTCTTCTAATTCTTTGATTTCAACCGGTTCAATCAAAAATTTTTCTTTGCGATAGCGACCCTTTTGATTGGGTTCGATAAAATCAATCTCGGCTGATGCCATTTTGAACCGCCGGCCCTGTTCGTATTGGTTTAAAAGCAAATTATAAAAAATCAGCTGACGTTTAATCTCACCGTTTGAATTTTTGGTCAAACCTTCGATTTCGGCTCTTGTTTTAGGCTGGCTTGTTTTGTAATCAACGACATTGACCGTCCGATCATTTTTGGTTATGAATTCAATTTTATCAATTTGCCCGATCAGTTTTATTTCCGATCCAACCAAGACATCCTTGATCTTAAACTCGGTTAGAACATCAGTTGGCCAAGAATCGGCGTAAGTTTGAAAATAACCACTCAAGGCTTTTTCGCCTTTTTCTTTTAATCGCTCGAAGTCGGATTGATTGATTGGTTCTTTTTTTAAATAGTCTTTAAATTTAGCCAGTAAAAATTTTTTATCGATTTTGTCTTTTGAAAAATTTTGGCCGGAATTAAGTTTAATTAAATTTGTTCGGACCTGTTTGCTTAGCTGACGAAAAAAAATCATTAAGGCGTTATGAATGGCCGTGCCATATATTTGATTTTTGGTTTTAGCTTTGGGCAAACGCAAGAGATTGACGTAAAAATAATTCCAAGGGCATTTGAGGTAATTATTCAGGCCAGTCGGCGAGAGACCGCGCTCCAGAAATAACGATCGGATAAATTCTTTATCTTTAAGCCCGGTGGCTATGATTAACTTTGGCGCGAAAATCACTTTTTTATTTTTTTTAAATTCTTCTTCAATTTCGGTCGTCGGCATTGTTTCGATCAAACTCGACTTAATTTCCTGGATAAACTGAGTCGGCAATTGCTCTTGTTTAATAATATTTTCTTTACTGTAGGTAATAATAATGTCTTTTTTGGCTCGAGTCAGGGCGACATAAAATAAACGGCGTTCATCGTCATCGGCCGAAATATTTTCCAAACTTAGACCAAAGGGCGAAAAAACCGAGCTTGGCAGTTGGATTAACCTTGAACGACGACGGCTACCCCAATGACCGGCGACCGCGTTAATAATATAAACAACTTCAAACTCTTGGCCTTTGGCCCGATGAGCGGTCATCAATCTGATCTTATCGGTTAAACTCGGGTTTGAAGTTTTTTTAATTAGAAGTTTTTGCGATTGGATCAACTCGAGATATTGAAGAAAATCATTTAGATCATAATCCTTGTGTTTGGTTGTTAATTCTTTGATCTGGTCGAATAAGACCATTAGCTTTTCCATTTTTTCGATCGCGTCGGGTTGGCGAAGAAGGTAAGTTAAAAAACCAGATTCGCGAACGATAATTTCAAAAAATTCGGGCAAACTTTTGTTTTTGGCGGCGCTCTTCCAAGTCGATAGTTTTTGGTAAAAATCAAAGAAAGCCTGGCTTGAATCCAAATTTAATTGATCTAAAAGTTTTTTTGAACAAAGTAAGTCAAAAATTTCAATTTTATTTTTTAAGCCGAGGGTAAGAATTTTATAAAGATCCAAAATGGGCAAATTTAAAAAATCAACATGCATCGCCTCGACCACTTTCTCGGTTGAATTAAACTGATCAATCGCTTTGAGAATCAAAATAAATTTTTTTATTTCCGGATCGGTCAAAATATCTTGATCCGACTCGATTGAAAAAGGCAGACCGATTTTTTCAAACATTGGCGTGAATGGCATAATATCTTTATTGTCGCGAAAAAGAACGGCGATTTCTTTCGGTTTAATCCCGACTTCGATTTTAGTTTTTATATCTCGAGCGACGAAGTAAATTTCTAACTCGGGTCGGCTCAAACCGTAAAGTTTGATCAAAGAACGTTTTTTTAGATTTGTCTCGTTTTGAACTGATTGGAGCTTTTTCGGGCTGGCGATTAAACTTTGAGCTGAATCCAAAATCGTCTGAGTTGAACGGTAGTTTTTATTTAGAACGATTAGCTTCGCCTTGGGGTAAATTTTTTTAAAATAAATAAAATTTTCGAGCGAGGCGCCTTGAAAACGAAAGATCGCCTGTTTTTCGTCGCCAACAACAAATATGTTTGGATTTTTATGAAAACCAGCCAACCGTTCGAGAATTTTATTTTGGGCGTTATTTGTATCTTGATGTTCGTCAACCAAAATATACTGAGATTGTTCTTGTAAAATCAAAAGTAAATCCGGGTTGGCCGAAAGTTCGCGCCGAACCGTCATAATCATATCGTTGTAATCGTAAAACTTCGATTGATCCAACTCGGACTGATACTGATGATAAACTTTAGCCAATTCCTGATTCCTTTTAATTTGTTTAAAAACTTTTTGATATTCGCCTTTCATCTGACCTTGGTAACGGCCTTGGCCATAATACAAATCATCAATCGCTTCGAATTGGTCTAAATCTTTTTGAACAAATTGATCGAATCTTTCGGGTTCAATCCCCTCTCGCTTTAACTGGTCTAAGTTGGCTTTAATTTCTTTGATGTAATAAAAAGCGTCGCCAAGAGGTTTAAGTTCTCTTAGGGGTTGGCTTTCAACGATTGATTCAATAATATTAATTTGGTCAACCTCGGTGATGTTCTGGCGGCTGATCACTTCGGAAAATTCTTCCGGATATGATTTTATGATTTCATTGCAAAAGCCGTGAAAAGTATTGATTTCAACTTGGTAAGCTGGACTGGCGATTATTTCAACCAAACGGCGACGCATGGCTGCGGCGGCCGACTCGGTGAAAGTCAAAACCAAAATATTTTCCGGCCGCGTGTCCGTTTCTCTTAAAATATTGGCGATTCGTAAAGTTAGAACATAAGTCTTGCCCGTACCGGGCCCGGCCACGACCATCACCGGTCCTTCGATTTCGTCAACCGCCTGTTTTTGCTCCGGATTGAGTTTTTGGTAAAGTTCGGAAAATTTTGACGTTGGCATCTCGTTGAGATTATAACTTAAACAAAAATTTTTTAAGATCAATTCGGCCCGAACGATCGATTTTGACGCCTTCCCGCTTGAGTTTTTTCAACTTGACTTCCATGCCTTTGTTATAACCGCCAACTTCGCCGTTATTTCGAATGATTCGATGGCAAGGAATTTTCGGGTCGTTGTTTTTGTTTAAAGTATTACCAACCGCCCGCCAAGATTTCGCTCGACCGGCTTTGATCGCCACGGTTTTATAGGTCGTAACTTTTCCCTTGGGAATTTTTCGGGCTGTTTGGAAAATTTTTTTTTCAAACGATGTCATTTGGATTCAAAAACAGCGATGAGATTTATTATTTTTTTCTGGCGTAAAGACCGATTATTTCGCCTTGACCAATAATATGGCCAGCCATCGATTCCTCCAAGTTAGTCTTACGGCTTGACGAGGCGATATTTAAAGTCGTGTCGATGGCGTAAATTTTAAAATGGTAATGATGCGCGCCGCTGGGCGGGCAAGGTCCGCCGTAACTATTTTTACCGAAGCTGTTTAAACCGACGACCGCGCCGATCGGAACGCTCTTTTCTTTAATCAAAGCTGTCTTCGGATCAATATTCCAAACTAACCAATGAACCCAATCGCCGCCGGGCGCGTCTGGATCGTCAACAATTAAAACCAAACTTTTCGCGTCTGCCAGGACGCTCTTAATTTCAAGTTCGGGATTAATATCTTGACCGTCGCAAGTATATTTTGAAGGAATAAAATTATTGTTTTCAAAATTAGGGCTGGTAATTTTCATTTTTGACAAGTTTTGATTTAATCTGATTGTTTTTAAATCCGGGCCGACGTTAGTTTTTATTTTTAAGAATTTATTTTGGCTTAATGGCGCGACTGTCTGTTTCGGGAAGAAATAGATAAAACCGCCAATGGCAAAGATCGCAATTAGTTTTATCCCAATTAGCCAATTATTTTTTACCATTATTTTATTTTAAACCATCGTTAATTAAATCAAGATCTAGTTGGTCAAGCGCGGGTTTTAAAAACTTGGTTTTAGCCAATTTATCAATTTAAAAGGTTTTATTTGATATATTTTTTCGTTCTTTTGACATTTATTTGATTTGGGATAAAATATACTTTTGTTCTCAAAAAACAGAAAGGAGAAAAGAAGATGCAGATGATAAAAACAGACTGTGTCCATGAAAAATTCGAGATGCCGGAAAAATTTTTGCATCTCGCTGGCGACGGAGTTTTTATTGGTCGTTGCTTTGATTGCGGGCAACTTTTTGTTCGCAATCTCCACAATGGCACTGGCACCGATATAACCATCAAGGAAGATGCTTTGGATTCTGTCGAAGAGCCTCGCGACAGAATGGAGAGACTGTGGCAATAAAATGGAAAGGCTAAAAAGAGATTTAACTGAAAATAATTAAATCTCTTTTTACGTCTCATCTTATAAATTTTAATCACTAATTTTAAAACCAAAACAAAATTAGTTTTTAAATTTTAAAGAGATTATTTTTATCTTTAATTAGTTTTTAGCTCGGTTTTTATTTTGTTTTAATTGAAATAATTATTTTATTTATTTCAATCATATTTGCCCCGTTATTTCTTTTGTTTTTGGTTTAGACCGAAATTTAATCTTTGCCGTTTTCAAACGCCGGCGAACGCGAAAACCGGCCGGCGTTCGAAAGGCCGGTCTGCCTTTTTTGTTGCCAACTTGATGAAATTTTTTCATCGGCGCGGTTTCGATGATTCTCAACTTTTTTGTCAAAAACCGATTTAATAATTTTAAGCGACTTATTTGATTCAGTCTTAAAAAAACGCCGGTAAAATGATATACTTGTTCTTTGAATGGAACAAAATAAACCGCGAAAGGACATAATTATTTTTGGCATCGCTTCATTCTTGAATGATCTTGGCCATTATCTTGTCGCGACAATTTGGCCAATTTTTGTCACTCAAACGATCGGCGCACCAATTATCTTTCTTGGTTTCTTAGACGGTTTTGGTTCGGCTTTAGAATCAATTTCTCAAGCCGTCTCTGGATTTTTTTCCGATAAGATCAAGAAACGGAAAATTTTTATTTCGATTGGTTATTTTTTTCCGTTTTTATCCGGTCTTCTCTACTCTGTCGCCTCAACGTCTTGGCAACTAATTCTTGGTCGTTCGATTGACCGAAGCGGCAAGATGAGAGATGCGCCTCGAGACGCGATTATCGCCGATGAGACTGAACATAACCACCGCGCGACCGCGTTTGGTTTTCTCCGTTCAACCGATCGCGCCGGCGCTTTGGTTGGATTAATTTTATCGGCTTTTTTGATTCTTTTTCTAAGCGACCGTCAACTTTTTTTTCTTTCCGCCCTGCCGGCCTTATTCGGCAGTCTCTTAATTATTTTATTTATTCAAGAGTCAAAAAAATATAGACCAGTCGAACCAACTAAAAAAATATTGTTTCCATTTTCTGATTTTAATCCCAATTTAAAACTTTTTACTTTAACCTCGATTATTTTTACACTCGCTTCTTTTTCCGAATCTTTTTATATTCTTGCCGCTCGAAAGCAAGGTTTTAGCCTAACTCTTATCACGTTGCTTTATTTTGGTTTTGTTTTTTTCTCTTTTATCTCGGCTCTGCCTTTTGGTCGGTTGGCCGATCGAATCGGTCGCCGATTTGTTCTGGCTATTGGTTACTTCGCCTTGACAATCGTTAATATTATGTTTGTCTTATTCAGATCAGTTTTCTTTATCGCTTTTGCTTTCATTATTTACGGTCTTGTTTACGGCGCAACTAGGGGCAATATTAAAACATTTATTTCCGATTTGGCGCCGGCCAAAACCAGAGCGAGTCTGATCGGCGCTTTTGAAATGATTATCGGTTTAACCGCTCTGCCCGCTTCGCTCATCGCCGGGCTTCTCTGGCAAAACTTAAATTTTAAAGCGCCGTTCCTTTTTTCAATCGGTTTAAGTTTAATCGCGACGGCGCTGATTTTCTTCGTCAAAGAATCAACCGATTAAAAAATTGGTTCAAAAAATTATTTTTGATTTTTATTTAGAAATTTTCAATTAAATTTTTACCGAGGTTTAATTTTTGTTTAGTTTGGAAAAAAATTTTCCGCCCAGATTGTGATAGTACCAAACTTTCAAGGAATCAAGAACAAGAAAATAAATTAGCGTTAATCCAAAAATCGAAGCTATAGTCGAAAAAGACAAAGCGGTGAAAGAAAATAAATGTTGGGATAGTGGTAAGTAAATAATGCCGAGAGAAAAAATCGCGGCGGTTAAAAACAACAAAATTAAAACAAGAGCCGGTTTTTTCGCGCGCCAAAAATAATCATTATGTCGAATCGAAAAAAAGACAACTAATTGGACGAAGGTCAAAAAAACATACAGGCTCGTTTGTTCAAATATTATTGTTTGGTTTTGAATAAAAACAAAATAAAAAATTTCAAATAACGCCGTTGGCACGCCCAAAAGGAGCGAGAGTAAGATAAGTTCTCTGGGATTATGCCGTTCCGGTTTAACTATTTCTTTTTCCGCGACCGTATCCGATGAAATCGAAATCAAAGGAATATCGGTGATAACGCTGGTTAATAAAATTTGGGTTGGCAGCAAGGGCAAAACAGTTGAGGTTAAGTATAAACTGGCCAAAGCGAGAAAATTGCCAAAATTGCCCACCATTGTATACTTAATGTACTTGTTAATATTAGTAAAAATTGACCGGCCGGATTTAATGCCGTTGATAACAACTTCGAGATTCCGGTTTAAAAGAATAATGTCGGCGTTTTCTTTGGCGACATCGGTGGCCGTGTCAACCGCGATGGCGACATCGGCCAGTTTCAAAGAGGGCGCGTCGTTGATGCCATCGCCCTGATAAGCGACAACATGATCTTCTTTTAATGTTTTAATAATTCGGTACTTTTGTTCCGGTGAAACTTGAGCGAAAATATTTTCGGTCGAAACGATTTTTTTAAAATCGCCGGGCGATAATTGACTTAATTCGTCACCGGTGTAAACTTTTCCGTCCGGCCGGATTAAATTAACTTCTTGACCGATATAACTTGCCACTTCTTGACGATCACCGGTTAGAATTTTAATTTCAACGCCTAATTTTCGCGCTCGTTCAATCGTCACTTTGGCGCTTGGCCGAAGCGGATCAACTAAAGTAACATAACCAAGAAAGATAAGATCGTTTTCGTTTTTAATCAAATCGAAGTTGCCGTCAAAATCAACTTCTTTATAAGCCAAACCAAGATGACGCAAACCTTTTTTGCCTTCGACCTTGATTGTTTCCAAATCTTTTTCCGTTTCTAATTTTTTTGAAATCGGCCAGAGCGAATCGGGTGCGCCAATGACGATTAAAAAATAAATTTTTTTATCTCGGTCTTCGATAATGAGCCGGCGCCGGCGAGCGTTTGGATCGAAAGGTTGTTCTTTAACCACTTGATAATTCTTGGCCGCGGCCTGAATTTGTTCGGGGATAAAATTAATAAAGGCTCGATCAAATGAATCGCTTGTTTTTCGGTGACGAATATTATTAGAAGTAATGCCGGCAAAAGCGAATTTTTGAAATAATTCTTTGTCGTTGGAAACAATTTTAATAATCGTCATATTATTTTCCGTAATTGTCCCGGTTTTATCCGTACAAAGCAAATCGACATTACCAAAATCTTCCAATGAAGTCAAACGTTTAACCACAACGTGTTTTTTGGCTAATTTTAAAGCGCCCTGAGCCAAAACCACGGTTGTGATAACCGGCAAGGCTTCCGGTACGACCGCGACCGCTAAAGCGATAATAAAAATAAGCAAAAGAGAAAAATCGGTTAGATTTGGTTCAAGAATCAATTTTAAAATAAAAATCAGAGCCAAACCGACCAAAACAACCCTAATTAAAAAAAGACTGAAAGTTTGGATCGATTTTTCGTATAAGGTCTCTTTTTTGGTTAAAGCGGAAAGATCGGCAATCTTACCTAAACATGTCTCTTTGCCTATCGCGTAGACAACGCCGACGCCGACGCCTTTTTCAACGATACTGCCGGTAAAAACTAAATTATCCTGATTCTTTTTGTCTGAATTGATAACGGCTTGGTTAATGACTGTTTTCGCGACCGGCTCAGATTCGCCGGTTAATTGAGATTCGTTCACTTCAAAATTTTCCGCTTCAATCAGTTTTAAATCAGCCGGGACAACATCGCCCTCGCGCAAAACAATTAGATCGCCCGGAACAATCTTAACTCGATCTTCAACTTCAATCCGGCCTGACCGTTTAACCAATACTTCCTTTTTAATAAACTCGGAAAGTTTTTTAATAATTTTTTCCGACTTATATTCCTGGTAAAAACTAAAGGAAGTGTTGATTAAAAGAATAATCATGATCACGATTGTGTCCGAATATTCCTTTAACCAAAACGAAATAAGACCGGCGATGAACAAAAGATAAACAAGCGAGCTTTTAACTTGATTTAACAAAATTCTTGGACCACTTGAAACATCTTTGGCCAAAAGATTGAATCCGTATTGACTTAAACGTTCTTTCGCCTCGACCGGCGTCAAGCCAGCCGTCGATGTTCGCAAAGCCGCCAGCGTTTCTTCTAAATTCAAAGCCAAAATTTTTTCTTTTGTCATCTAAATTCGAAAGTTTCTTTTAAGTCGAAGTTAAAAATTTCAATTTTCAGTTTGAAATTAATTTTTTTGATATCGTTCAGCCGAAAATAAAACTTCACTGATCAACTGATTTAATTTTTCAATCGCTTTAACACGATTCTGGTGTTGAAACCGCTCGGACTGATCGGAAATAAAAAGCGCTCCTTTCTCGTTAATGCGATGGCTTAACTTTTGTTCAATAATTCTTTTTTCTTCTTCGTTTAAAGCCTGAGAATTTTTAAAATCCCAATGAATCATCACCTTATTCTCAAGCTTATTGACATTTTCTCCGCCCGGACCGCTGCTATGGCTGAAAGAAAAAACCAACTCCGACTCCGGCAGATGAAATTTTTCGTGATCGCGATTGTCTGAATTTTCATTTTGGTAAAAATTTCTTTTCATTTTTAATCTTGTTCTATCTCTAGTATATTTTAAACGTTAAAATAATTTTCAAGAAATAAAAAGTTATCAAAATAATAGTCAAAACTCGATTAACGTTAACCGCGTTATTTTTATTATAAGACGGTCCAATTCGTTTTATGTTAATAAAAAATGGAAAAACGATATTTTGTCGTCATAGCCATTGCAACGAGTATAAAATATAGAATTTACTCCTCCAATTCAGAAAAATAGACGTATTAATAATTTAATTATCAAAAACACCCCATGACTTAAACTAATTTAGCTACAGGGCGATGATTTAATTCAATGCCACCGGAATACTAACATCGTTATCGCGTTAAGTATCATTATCGTCACCGCGACAATCACGACAATATATACTTCGATTTTTTTTATTTGCCAAGATTATTCCTCCTCTCTTCTTACGAGTGCTTAAACCCTAATTAATATTTAAATCATCGCGCTTTTTATTTTATTTATCAAATGAGTTAAAACTTAAGTTTGATTTTTCGTCCGCCAAAAAAATTTGGCCAGGTTTAGCTTTTCCGGAATTCGATTTAAGCCCGGGATATAAGGAAAGGCGATAAAAATTAGCATTAAAACGCCGAGAATTTCCGCGCCGTCTCGGTCTTGATTCGGATCATTGGCTAAAACGGTATTATCAAGAAAGCCAAGCGGCGCCAACCACCAAGCGCCGGGCGGCCAAGCGCCGTTTTCTTCCCTAACCATTCCATATTGTTTAGTCGTGATACCCAATTTTTTTGCTTTAGTTTTTATGATGCCGGTATCGGAAAGAAATCTTTGACTGTAAGTTAAATTTCCGACCGCCTCCGAACCATTAAGCCAGTCTTGATAAAGACCGCTCTGAGCCATTGTCATTAACGAACCGATGACAGTGATAAAAGGATTGTTTTTGTCCAAGCTTGTCACGATAGCGCCGTTATTTTTAAAATAACTTTTTGCCGCGGCGATGTCTTTAACTCGAGAAGACGAATTTAATTTCAACCAATCGGCCAAAATATTTTGACCAGTCGTTAGTTCAAGATATTTTTTGTACGGTTTGATAATATAAATCTCGCGCGTGTCGTATTGGTACGGGTCGATATTGTCAAGATAAGTGGCGGTGTCTGAGGTTCGGTTGAACTCAGCGATCAAAGTTTCAGCGACCAGGCTCGGATCGTTTTTGGCCGCGAAACTAATTGTTGTTGGCAGAATTAATGGCGCCCGGAAAGCAAAAGCTAAACCGAAAATTACAACCGTTAAAATCATTCCCCGAGCAAAAAGAGTCTTGTGGTTCGCCTTGACCATTTTAACCGGATAGTCTTTCAAATAAGGTTTAGCTAAACCGCGAACCTTAACCAAAAGATAATGGCTTGCCAATAAAACCAAAATAATAAGAGGAATTAGAACAATATGAATGCCGTAAATTTGAGCGTAATTTAAATTATTAATAAAAGCGCCGAGGCCGCTGCCGTTGTAAAAATCCGCGGCCGAAAGCGTCCGCCACTGGGAAGAAAAATCATCGCGTAAACCATAACCAAACTCAGCCTCAAAAAGAGCGAAAAAAAACATTAAGGCGCCTAAAACCCAGGTCAATTTTCGCGGTCCCTTAAAACCGGAAGTTAAAAAAACGATAATGAGATGGAGGATAATAAAAACAATAAAGGCTTGAGCCGCCCAAAGATGAATGCTTCGGACAAAAATACCGGCATTGGCCGTTAACCACCAGTTTGGTCCGAAGAAAACCATAATCAGTCCGGAAATCACCAAGAGAACAAAAGCGACCATAGCCAGAAAACCAAGCGAGTAAAAAAATTTATTCGCATAAGCCGGCACGTCATGAAGGGTTAGATCGTAAAGAATATCTTTAAGTTTTTTATTTTCCTGGTTTTCTTCCATCGATTAAATTTAAATTATAACGCAAAAAATTTTTTAAAGAACGTCGAGAATGAAATTGTCGTTAAAACGTTAAATTTTCAAACTGGTTTTACTTGATCATTCCAATGCTCCGGCTTTAATTAATTTATTATTTAACCCTTATAAATATTACCCTTGCCCACGCCAAAATTCATGCTAAAATAAAATTAGTCTTGAAATCGTCAAGAAATCTAAAAGGAGAACAAGATGAAAATTAGAGGTCTATTCAGCCGGCGCTTTCAGGGTGTTTGGGAATCAAGAATCACCTGGCTTGATAACGAATGCACTTGCGGCACCGGTCAAACCCTTGAACAGTCGCTTTTCGACGCTATTCTCGGCCGAGTTAGTTTAAAGGAAAAAATTCCGCGACTTAGCGAAATCTCATTGGCGAAGAAAAAATAAATTTTATCGCCAACGAATTTTAAAACCCGGTTAAACACAACCGGGTTTTATTTTGAAAAACAAAATTTTAAGCTTTTAATAAAAGGGCGTCAAACTGACAGCCCTTAGCGCGATCAAAAAAATCAAAAACCAGAAAACAAATCTCTATTCCAAATTGTCAATGACGTCTGACGATATTAAGAGGCTTGGGTTCTTTTCCTTTTTCGTCATCAATTTTTACCCAGTTGTCGCAATCCAATCGTCGACAATGTAGCATTCGTTTTAACTCGCCGTTGTCCATTTCGACTGTCGTTATCTCGCCAAAACGACAGGCGAAACAAACTTGCCGATTGAGCAAATCAACAATAGTCAACTTCCCGGCCATACTTATCCACCTCCTTTTTAGTTTGGTTCTTAAACTTTCTGTTTTAATTATACGCGAAATTAGTATCTTTGTCAAAGTTTATTCACTGTTGTAACCAGCAAAAAATATTTTTAGGTCTATCTAATCTATTGATTTTTTTAAATTGAGGCTATAATAAAAATATTCAATTGAACCAGTTAAATTGAATAAAAAATTTAAATATTCCGGGATAGTTCAGCGGTAGAACGCTTGGCTGTTAACCAAGATGTCCGAGGTTCGAATCCTCGTCCCGGAGCCAACAAACTTTTGAAATTATTTTGCCGAATTTAATCCACAAATCCAAGAAACGAAATCTGCGCTGACCCGCCGCCAGCCGCCGCAAGCGGTGGCCTGCCTCGCAGAAAAATTACCTTCACATTTTTTGATTTTGCGCGCGCTGGATTTTCTTCTAAAAGGAGGGGGCAATTTTTCTGCTCGGTTCCGCGCTCAACGCGCGGGCGACAGAGCTACGGCTCGCGGGCAAAAAATGGAGGGGGCGAAGGG
>JAMCWY010000019.1 GCA_023480925.1 Patescibacteria group bacterium | reverse complement strand
TTGGTTCTTCTTGAACCGGAGAAATTTTTCCCTGATTTCGATGATAGGGAGAAAGGAGGAAGAGACAATGACGGAACGAATCGTGGCTGAGATAGTAGTCGTTCTTTTTTCGGCTATGGGCATTTTGTTCACGGTCACGCCGTTAGTTCTTCTTTTTTCGAGAGGAGTTGGCGACGGACCTCAAAATCTGTTGCTCGTCCCGGTTGGATATTTTTTTCTTGTTGTGGCGAAGATCGAAAGAAAAAAAATTCGATTGGGCCAGGATCAGAAAAAATAGGCAACAATAAGGGCGGATTAATTTAATAATTCGCCCTTTTTTTAAAAAACAATATTTTGGGAGAGAAAATGTTTTTGTCGAAGTTGAAAAATAAATAATTTAAAATGAAGCCCTATATTTGGTATTAGGTTTTATCGTTAGATTTTGAATTTTTTATCCAAAATCTGAAGAATTTCTTCGTGGATTTTTTTAATCGGCCGATTGGTGGTGATCTTGGCGTACTTTTCCTCCGGGATATTTTGAAAATATTCTATATATCCTTCTCGAACGTTTCGGTGGAATTCAATCCCTTCGAGTTCGAATCGATCTTTTTTCCCGGCGTTAGCGTTGCGTTTTAAGCCGATAGTTGGGTCCAAATCGAGCCAGAAAGTAAAATCCGGCGACAAAGCGTTTGTTACGAATTCATTCAAGTGAAAGAATTCTTCAGCGGAACAAACATTTCTCGCGTAAACTTGATAAGCGTAAGTGGCGGCGTCAAACCGGTCGGATATGACGATCTCGTCGTTTCTAAGAGCAGGCATGATGGTACGATCAATATGCTGAGCTCGGTCAGCTTCGAAAAGCATCAGCTCGGTTTTGGTCGCTATTTTGTTTTTATGGTCGGGGTTAAGCAAGATCAATCTGATCATATAAGAGATTGAATCGTCGCCGCCCGGTTCTTTGGTTAAAAGAACCTTATACCCCTTTCTTTTGAGATGGTCGCTCAGTAGTCGGCTCTGCTGCGTCTTGCCTGAACCGTCGACTCCTTCAAACACGATGAATAAACCCATTTTTTCTTTCCTCCTTAAATAATAAAATGCCAATAATATTATAACAAATATTATTTTAAGTTTTTCCGTTTGACTGCGGTCTCTTTTTTAACGTATCGTGACAGCAGTACGTCTTGGCCGCAACCGCAATTTGTACTGATCATGGGCAGGAATTTGACTTTTTTTGGTATTTCTCTAACAAACACACCAAACTTTACAAACTAAATTGGCTGTCCTTCCTGAACAAAATCCGAACTTTTTTCAAAGGAAATCCGGACACTGACTTTTGATAATTTTCGCTCGGGCGGGAAACAGAAACTTTACAGCTTGGCTGCGGAATTAGAACACCCACAAACTTTTGACATTATTTTACCAAACCTAATCCACAAATCTAAGAAACGAAACCTTACCTGATAGTTGCCCGCCGCCTGCGGCGGCGGGTAGGAAAACCCGTCGGCTCTCGCGGGCAAAAATTTTCCCCCTCAAACTCCCCCAATTTTTGGCCGCGAGATAAACACAAAAGATTTACAAAATCAGTGAGATAGTGTATAATTTAAACCATCGTTTTTGTGAATAATTTAAACTTATGTATGTCAAACTAGAACCATTCGGTTATAACATTTTCGGTGAAACAATAGGAAGCGTCTGGTTGAGCTTAGTTGAAGCGATTATTAAAAATGGAGTGCTCACTGAAGATGATGGGAGAAAAAGAGTTAGTCTGCAGAATATCCGTATGAAATCAGCAACGCAATCTCTCCCCGATGTTCTTATTGAAAAGTATGGGGATAAAAAAAACATAGACCAGATAATAGAACTCACATTCACCAAGGATATAATGCACGATTTTGATGTCGTGCCTTCGTTTAGTCCCGGTAGTAAAAGTTATTATGCAAGAATAAAAGATTGGGGAATGTTAGATTTTGTGGTTGCGAGATTAGCCGAAATTCCAGAATCCAAAAAAGCAATTATGAGTTTTATAAGACACGAGGATTATCAAAGAGTTTTGGATAGGCCCAAAGATGATTATTTGCCCTGCATTACAACTGTCCAATTCCGACTTATTAAAATGAATGGGGAAAGGGGGTATCACATGAATACATTATTTAACGCAAGATCGATAGATGCGTATCAAAAAGCTGGAGGAAATTTTGTCGCAATCTCTCTTTTGTCCAAGGAAGTAGTAGAACGATTAAAAGAAAAATTGAACACCAATGTTTGGGTTGGGCCATTGGATGGTTTTATAACTGATGCACATATTTATCAAGAAACCGTTGGGGAAGCAAAAGAAATAATCAAATCATACAAGCACTATGACCAAAATACTGAATAAACAAGGAGAAGTAAAATTCGAAAATAAAGAGAATGAGGATATTACTCTACTCAAGATATATGATGGTATCCTGAAAAGTAAAAGAGGGTATGTTGTTAAAATGCCAAAAGGGGGTGATAGCGTTGTTGCTTGTTTGTCTGGCGGCCAAGATTCCGTTGCCAATATAGAAATACTGTTAAAAGAATTTAGTTTGAATGTTTATCCATTTTTCATAAACAGGGGCCAGTCAAACTACAAATATGAGAAGAAGTCAGTAGATTATTTTGACCGATTTTACAAGAGAAAATTCCCAAAACTTTATCACAATTATAAAGAGATAACTATTATGACGCCGGGGATGGAATACAAGGATTTATTGAGAAAAACAAAAAGAATAATGGATGATATTCCGTTAAGTCATAACATATCTTATCCGGCAAGAGGACCAATAGTATTTTTAACCGGAATGGAGTACGGCTATTCTTTAAAAGCACTGGGGGTTGAAACAAAAACAGTATTCGCCTCTAATATGAGTTCGGATTTTTCCTATCACTGTTCTCAAACTTGGGTTAGGTTAATGAACATATTATTTTGTCAAATACTGAACGATTGGTCTTGGCAGTTTATATCACTCCCCATAGAAACGGAGTTTGGAAATTATTTTGATAAAGATGTTTTTATAAAATGGTCTTTCGAAAACGGAATACCCCTGCACAAAGCAAGAACCTGTGTTAAATCATTTGATATCGAATGCGGCGATTGTCCCACTTGTTGGGACCGACGGAGGGGATATAAAGAAGCGGGAGTGAAAGACCAAACAAAATACAGATTCCCAATGTCTGAAAAATATCCAACGTATTACGACCACGAAAAAGAAGAAAAATATGAAAAAAGAAATAGAAGTAAAAATTGAATTAACGCCTGAAGAATTTAGCCGTTTTACCGATGGTTTTGATAATTTCCACCTGGAAAGAACCTTTGGCTATTTCAAAGAGGATTTTTCAAACATCAAAGATGGCATTTTCCCAAGAATTAAATATGTAGAAGGAGAGAAAAAAGAGATTATTTTAACTGTGAAAAGAAAAACAAGAGAAAACGCCCAGTTTTTTGAGCGAGAAGAACTGGAGATAAAAATGAAAGAGGGTGAAAATATTGAAAATTTGAGGGAGATATTGAGGTCTTTGGGTTTTAGCAAAGAAATTATTTTTGAGAAAAAACGAAAAAATGTTTTCAAAAATGATATTGCTATCTCATTTGACAAATTACCTTTCGGTTTTTTTGTTGAGTTTGAGGGTGAACCGAAAACAATAGATCGGTATCTCAACGAATTTAATCTTTTAGATCGGCCAAGGATTACCAGGGCATACCTTGGTCTATGGGAAGATTATAAAAAAAACCACGGTATTACTAAAGAAAATTGCGTATTCAAATAAAAACCCACCGTAGGGAAATGTACGGTGGGTCAGGGAAAGATGCGCCGCAGTATTTTGCGGCATAGCGCTTGGTGGACACAGAAAGAGAAAAGTACTTCCGAAGCTATCGGATTCTCGCCACCCTTATTACTCACGCAGCAAAGAGGAATGCCGAGTTCTGCGGCTTGAGAAACGGCAATATTGACTTCTATTTTCTGTTCGTGAATCAGAAAATCAATATTACGCTTACGGTCATGCCGATCGTCCGCGTCTTTGAGACGGCGACGCAGATGGTATGGGGGTCGCGACAATGAGCGTTATCGTAAGCATCTGTTCCCGGGTACGCCACCGATATAAATAAACACAGTTACACCTCTTCTCTTTTCGTTTGGAATTTGAATGTACTGATTAACTTTATACACTATCTCACTGATTTTGTAAATCTTTTGTGGTTGTCTCGCGGCCAAAAATTGGGGGAGTTTGAGGGGAAAAATTTTTGCCCGCGAGAGCCGACGGGTTTTCCTACCCGCCGCCGCAGGCGGCGGGCAACTATCAGGTAAGGTCTCGTTTCTTAGATTTGTGGATTAAATTCGGCAAAATAATGTCAAAAGTTTGTTGCGTCAAATTTGGCTGCGGGGCTAGGATTCGAACCTAGATACATGGATCCAGAGTCCACGGTCCTACCATTAGACGACCCCGCAATTTTCCCGTTGATTTTATTTTTCATTTAAACTTCAACGGAATCATTTATAATAATTACTTATGTTTGTATTATAACAAGACTCGTCGAGGATTAAATATTTAAACTAAAAATTATGCGGGAAAAAGCCTTGTGTCTTTTGGACGAACATATTCAAAACGAGAATTTAAAAAAGCATCTTTTCGCGGTTGAGGCGTTGATGCGGGCTTTAGCCAGAAAATTTAACCAAGACGAAGAAATTTGGGGCCTGGCCGGTTTAGTTCACGATCTTGATTGGGAAGAAACAAAAGAGACGCCGGAAGAACATAGTTTAATCGCGGCGGCGGTTTTGGAAAAGGAAGGTTTCCCCAAAGAGATCATTCAGGCGGTCAAAGTTCACAATCACATTCACGGTTTTGAACCGGAATCGCTTTTGGAAAAAGCGCTTTACTCGACCGAAGAGATTACCGGTTTGATCGTCGCTTGCGCTTTGGTTCAGCCCTCAAAAAAATTAAAGGACGTGACCGTTGACTCGGTTTTAAAAAAGTTCAAGGAAAAATCGTTTGCTGCCGGCGTTGACCGAAATATTATTTTGAAGTCGGAAGAGTATTTGAAGTTGGGGTTAAACGAACTGATTCAACTCGCCCTTGACGCGATGATTTCAATCAACGAGGTTTTGGGTTTGAGTTAAATTCGTTCTCTCGTTGCTTTTTGGTCGAGTTATTTTCATGGTTGTTTTAAATCAACTGTTCTGATTGTCGAGTTGGCGAGTTTTTATTTCTAGTTTTATAATATTAGTAATGTTCAATCAATTAAAAGAGGGATTGGGTTGGTTGAAAAAAGAAAAATCAATCGAGTTGGGTCAGGGTTTAAAGTTGACGATTAAAAGAAAAGAAAATGACGATTTGTTTATCGGTTTCAAAAAGGATAATCTGATCGTTCTCGATTTTAACTGGTTTGTACCGGCCGGAACGAAATTTAGGTTAAGTCGGAAGAATGATTGGTCAGCGGTTATGCCTAATCATCATGGTCAAAAACCGGAAGTTTTGGTCGGGCGATTTGACGAGATTAAGGATTTGTTCAACCTCCTTCACGAAATTGGTCATGTTGTTGATTCGACTGAGACGGAATTCATCTGGTCGGCGATAAAAGCTAATCAGAAATCGAGAGCATTGGACAAGGCTAATATTTATCCGGAGTCAAGGTTAAAAGCGATTAAAAAAGAATACGAAGAAGTTTTATTGGCGGAACGTTCAGCTTGGCTTTTCGCCATTCGCCAGGCGCATCTGCTTGAGCTTCAATATGGTTTCGATCTTTTTAAGAAAAATTTTAGCCGAACCGACGCGATCGTGGATTACGTCAACCAGTACTTAAAAACTTATGAACAAAATTATTTGGGTGAGCTGCGCGACTTCGATATTTATTCGAAAGAAGAGATGATCGAGTTATTTAGTCGATTAGGCCAATCTGAACCGGAAGAAGCCAATGGCTAAGCGAATCAATCGAAGAAAAAATAGCGGCGCCGAGAGTGATTTATTTCAATCAAGCCGCCTTAAGTTGGTTTTGAGCGACGACGAGAAGAAAAAAAGATTGGCCGGTTTCGATTCGGCCGAATCTTCGATTTCAACCGAGCGTCTGTTTGGCGTCGCTGATTTTATCGACCAACTTAACGAAGTTTTGGCGATTCAAATTGTTTCTATATTGGGCGAGATTACCGAACTTAATCATCATCAAACCGGCGTTTATTTCGCTTTAAAGGACCAAAAAGAAACGGCGGTTTTAAACTGCTATATCCGCCCCGGTCTTTATCGCAGTCTTGGTTTGACCTTAGCTGAAGGCATGGCGATTAAGGTAAGCGGTCGGGCCGAGATTTATAAAGCCAAGGGCCGGCTGAGTTTTTTGGTCGAAGGTTTGGAATTGGTCGGCGAGGGCGCCTTAAAAAAAGCTTATGATCTACTTAAGCGAAAACTGGAACTTGAGGGTTTGTTCGAACGGAAACGGCCACTGCCCGAGTTTATCCAAACGATTGGTTTAATCACGTCGAAGACCGGCGCGGTTATCGATGATTTTCGCCGCAACTTGGACCGGCGCGGTTATAAAATTTTTTTCCGTGATGTTCGGGTTGAGGGCCGGCAAGCGGTTGACAATATTATTAAAGCGATCGATTGGTTTAATCAAACCAGCCCGGGTTTGAATGTTTTGGTTATAATTCGCGGCGGCGGCAGTCTTGAAGATCTTCAGCCGTTTAATCATGAACTGGTTTGCCGATCGATTTTTGGCTCAAAGATACCGACCATCGCTGGGATCGGCCACGAGCGCGATCTGCCAATTGCCAACTTGGTTGCCGACTTGGCTCCGTCAACGCCAACCGCGGCCGCGATCGCCATAAACGATTCTTGGCGAAATTTAATTGAAGTCTTACCCCGATTTGAAACCAACATTACTCATCTTTTTGAGTTTGGTTTGCAGACAAGCCAGGCCGAGTTTGATCAGGCAAACGTTCGACTTTTAAATCAGTTAAACCAAATTAGTTTTCGCTCAAAAAACGTTTTCAACCAATTTATTCTTAATCTCAGGCAGTTTGAATCGATGCGGGCGAAAAAAGAAAAGGCGGTCGAAGAGTTCGGTTCGCGTCTGCCGATTTTATTTGAAAAATTAATCAACCGCTTGACCAAAGAGTTGGAGTTGAGCCGATCGCGCTTGGCCGGTTTTAATCCGAGTCGTAATTTAAAACTGGGTTATAGTATTATAATTAATCAGATTGGCGCGGTCGTTAAAGACATTGATCAAGTCGTCTCGGGCGATCAGATTAAAGCGAAAATTTATAAAGGCGAATTTAAAGCCCGAGTCGAGGAAGTCAATCGGGTTGAAAACAGCGGCGAGTTAAACGATTAAAGATTGAATTAAAAATAATGGAGAAAGAAAAAATCAGCGAGTCATTAAAAAAATTGGAACAGATTATTAGTTGGTTTGAAAGCCAAGAAGAAGTTGACGTTGAGGCCGGTTTAAAAAAAGTTAAAGAAGGGGTGGTTTTGATTAAGGATTTGAAAGTCAGGTTGAAGGAGGTCGAGAATGAATTCAAGACCGTCAAGGCTGAGCTTGCCGATGAAACGGGTGCAGTTGAGTAAACCGTATTATTTTTATCTTTTGCGTTGCCGGGACCAAAGTTTTTACGCTGGTATCGCCATCGATCTTAAAAAACGTTTTCAGGATCATCGCTCTGGTCGTGGCAGTGCCTATGTCAAAAGTCGTTGGCCCGCCGAGTTGGTTTATTTTGAAAAGCATCCGAGCCGGTCGCTTGCTCTTCGGCGCGAGGCGGCGGTTAAAAATTTTTCGCGCCGGCAAAAAATAGAATTAATTCAGTCAGGTTATTCTCAAAAAAATTAAACTTTTCGCGATTAAATTTTTGTCGAGCGAAATTAAATTTAGAGCGATCAAAATAAAATGAAATTTATAAAATTTTTTAAAGAAATCAGTTACAAGGATGTTCCTTTAGTCGGTGGCAAGAACGCTTCGCTGGGCGAGATGGTTAGAAGTTTGTCGGGCCAAGGCGTCAGTATTCCCGACGGCTTTGCCGTAACCGCGACCGGCTATAAAGATTTTATCGAATTCAACTCTTTGGCGAGAAAAATCAAAATACTTTTGAAAAACTGGGACGGTAAAAATATCGTTAAACTTCGAAAAATTGGTTTGGCTATCCGGACTTTAATTCGGACGAGCGATTTTTCGCCGGCCTTGGCGAAAGAAATCAAATTGGCTTACGAAAAACTTGGCCGGGAGTACGGCAATCCTCGACTTGATGTCGCGGTTCGGTCATCGGCCACGGCCGAAGACTTGCCGACCGCTTCTTTCGCCGGCGAACAGGAGAGTTTTCTTAATGTTCGCGGCGAAGACGAACTTTTAAAATCAATCAGAAGTTGTTTCGCCTCGCTTTTTACCAATCGGGCGATCAGTTATCGGCAAGATCGGCACTTTGATCACCTAAAAATTTTTCTCTCGGTCGGCGTTCAAAAAATGGTTCGGTCGGATCGAGCCGCTTCGGGCGTTATTTTCACCCTTGATCCGGACAGCGGCTTTCGCAATGTTGTTGTGATCAATTCAATCTACGGTTTGGGCGAGCTTATTGTCCAGGGTGAGGTCATCCCGGATGAGTTTCAGGTTTTTAAACCGACGAATAAAATTATTTTTAAAAAACTCGGTCAGAAAAATCGAGCTTTAATTTACGATTCAAAAAAAAGAACGAAGTTGGCGTCGGTGAGTCGGTCGAAACAAAACGTTTTTTCTTTAAACGACAAAGAAGTTTTGAGTTTGGCCAAATCGGCCGAGTTGATTGAAAAACATTATTCCCGTTCCCACGGTCGTTATCAGGCCATGGATATCGAGTGGGCGAAAGATGGTTTGGAAAATAAACTTTATATCGTTCAAGCTCGGCCCGAAACGATTCACTCGGTTAAAAAGCAAAATGTTCTAATCGAACAAACAGTTGAGCCTAAGGGCCGTCTAATTCTTGAAGGCATCAGCGTTGGTTCGAAATCAGTCAGCGGCCGGGCTCGGGTTATCACCGATATCAAACAGATCGATAAATTTAAGCCGGGTGAAATTTTAATCACAACTATTACCGATCCGGACTGGGAACCGATTATGAAAATCGCTCGCGGCATTATCACCGATTTGGGCGGCCGGACCTCTCACGCCGCGATCGTTTCGCGCGAACTCGGTATCGCCGCAATCGTCGGTTCTTTCAAGGCGACAAAATTAATCAAAACCGGCCAGCTGGTCACGATTGATTGTTCGAGCGAACAGGGCCGGATTTACGCCGGTTCGGCTGAGATTAAAACAAAAGTTAGTCCGCTCGAGCGTTTACCCAGAACCAAGACGAAGATAATGGTTAATGTCGGTATGCCGAGCGAGGCTTTCAAACAATCATTTTTGCCCGTTCAGGGCGTTGGTTTGGCTCGGGAAGAGTTTATTATCGCCGCTTCGATCGGTATTCATCCCCGGGCCTTACTTGATTATCCAAACCTGCCTTTGGCGATTAAGAAAAAAGTCGAAGCATTGACTTCAACCTATAAAAATAAAAAAGAATTTTACGTTGAAAAATTGGCGTTTGGTATTGGTCAGATTGCCGCCGCTTTTTATCCAAACGAAGTTATTATTCGTTTTTCCGACTTTAAAACAAACGAATATAAAAATTTAATCGGCGGCGAACTTTACGAACCAAAGGAAGAAAATCCGATGTTAGGTTGGCGCGGGGCGAGCCGTTATTACGATCCAAACTTTAAGGCCGCCTTTGATCTTGAAGTTGAAGCGATTAGACGAGCCCGAGACGATTTTGGTTTAAAAAATATCTCGGTCTTGGTGCCGTTTTGCCGGACGGTTGAAGAAGGGAAAAAAGTGATCGAGTCGATCACGAAATTTATTCCTCGGCGCCGAATTAAAATTTACGCCATGGCCGAAATCCCCAGTAACATTATTGTCGCTCAGGCGTTCTTGAAAATTTTTGACGGCTTTTCAATCGGTTCAAACGATTTAACTCAGTTGGTTTTTGGTTTGGATCGGGATAATCAAAGTTTGGCCGGAATCGCCAATGAAAATCAAAAAGCGATGAGGCTGTTTTTGGCCGATTTGATTAAAACGGCCAAGCGGCTGAAAAAGTACATTGGTATTTGCGGTCAGGCGCCGTCGGACTATCTTGATTTCGCTCTCTTTTTGGTTAAAAACGGCATTGATAGTATTTCTTTGAATCCTGATAGCGTCGTCAAAACGTTGCTGGCCGTGGCCAAGTTGGAAAAGAGCGTTCGAAACCAAAGATGAAGTTAAACGATTTAAACCTAAAGATCATTCTTGATTCGCGTCAAGAAGAAACGATTGAAGTTAATTTAAGCGCCGCTGACGGTTTCGAGGCAAAGGCGAGTATTCCTTCGGGCAAGAGCAAAAGTTCGAAAGAAGCTTTTACCCTTGAACCAAAAAAAGTCGCGGAAATTTTCCCCCAACTTCAATCGGCCCTGAAGAATAAGGTGTTCACCGATCTTTATGACTTGGCTAATTTTCTTAATCAGCTTGATCCGGACAAAAATAATTTTGGTTCGAATCTTCATTTGGCGATCGAGATTGCTTGGTTAAGACTTGAAAGCCTGGCCGCGACTGAGCCGCTTTACCGACTGATTAATCACTATCTCAATTTGACCGAATTAAAAATTCCGAAGTTTCTTTTTAACCTGATTAACGGCGGCGCTCACGTTAAAGCCGGTTTAACTTTTCAGGAATATCTCGCTATCCCGCTCAAGTCAACGGCGGCGGCTAATTTAAAAGAAGCTTTTAACTTAATCGAGCGGATTAGTCTTAAGTACCATCTTAACGTTTTTGGCGACGAGGGCGGATTTGCTTTTCAGTCGATTGATCCGCGTTACGGTCTTGAGGTTTTAAGTTCGGTTTTGAGAGACGAGACGAAACTGGGCTTGGACTTGGCCGCCAATTATTTTTGTCTGGATCAAAAGTACACCTTTAATAACAAGACTATGACCGCGGTCGAGATGACTAATTACTACGCCGCCTTGCTTAAAGATTTTCCCATTATTTACATGGAGGATCCGCTTTGCGAGGACGATCTTCTTGGCTGGCAGCGAGTTTGCTACGAGTTTTTTGAAAAAATCATGGTTGTTGGCGATGATCTGACTTCAACCAAGGCCGAGCTGATTGTCAAGTTCGCCGAGAGATGTTTGAACGCCGTTATTATTAAGACAACCCAAGCCGGCGGTCTGCTTGAAACTTTCGCGGCAATCGAGGCGGCCCGAAAAAATAATTTAAAAATCATTATTAGTCACCGGAGCGGCGAGACAATGGATGATTTTATCGCCGATCTGGCCGTTGGTGCCGGCGCCGACTTTCTTAAAGCCGGTTCGCCTATCCAGAAAGAACGCTTGGCCAAGTATGAACGGGTGATCGCGATCGAAAAAGAATTAGCTTAAAATAATCTGATCGCTTAGCCGTCTAAAAATAAAATTTTCGGTTATTGCTCTTGTGAGCAAAAGACGTTATTCGTAAAAAAATTTAAATCACGATTGGAACAACCGGTTGGCAAAAAAATTAAAGATAATTATTTTTGCCATTGGTGTAAAGATCTTGAACCGCTTGGTTCGATAAGGCGCGGCTATAAATTCTGACTTCGCCGATATAACCCCGAGTTGAAAGGTCGTTGCAAGTGCCATTGTCGGTGTGAAGAGTGATTTTAGTGAGATTAAATTGGCTGGGGTTTGGTGTTCGACTGGCGTTGGCAACAATTTGACCATCAACATAATCTATCTCTTTGTTGCCGTCATAGGTCGCGGTCCAAAGATGCCAGCTGTTGTCGGCCAGCGAGTTGTTAAGTGGGTAGGTCGCGTTTGGATATTTAAAAACAGCTGCACTGCTGGCCCAACAGCCGTAGTTGTCTTGAGGGTAAAAAATCGCCGCGGTGTCAACGGCAGTGTTGGCCCAAAGACCAATGAAGTTGGGTTGAGCGGTTTTGATCCAAGCGCTGATGGTGAAATTCGGCGATGAGTTTGAGCCGTGAATGCCGGCGCTTGAAATAATACTGACATAGGCTTGAGTGTTCATCTTGATGGCGTAATGGCCATTATTTTGGTTAGACCAAGTTGGCATGCAGGCTGAGCCACAAAGTTCTGAGTTTGTTTGAAAAGAACCGGGATGTTTATAGGTTGAAAGATCATAGATAGTCAAGCCGCTGCCTTCGGTTAGGGGCCACCAGCCAATTAAAGTTGGATCGCTCGCGCTCTCAACCCAGTTTAAAACATTGAACGGGATCAGGGTTAGGTTAGTTCCTTGTTCATAAGCGTTGGCAGAAGAACCGCCGTCGGTGCCAGCCAAAGCTTTGTCGCTTCGATTCGCGGCCAATTCCAAAGGAGTGGTCAAATGCCATTGCGGGTCGGTCGTGTAAGAATAAAAGTAGGTTGTGTTGTTGATCGGGTCGGTTGGCAATTGAGAGAGATTAATCATTGGGTCGGCCGTAAAATTGATCGGCAACCAGCCCGTGCCGTTAACATTTTTATAGTTTTGAGTAGTGGCGCAATGGTAAGACCAACCGCTATTAGGCAGGGGCGGAAGTCGGTCTAACCAGTTGCCGCAATTTCCGGCCGCGTCGGGCAAAGAGATATAAACGATTGAGCTCGTGCCGATGAAGGCGGTGGGGTTAGTCGAATTAAAAATTTCAACGGCGGTGTTGAGATTTTTAATATTTTGAACTCTTTGGCCGTCTCTGACTTTGGCGAAGATTTGAGCCGGTTTGATTAAGATGATTAAGACCGTGGCTAAAACGGCCAAGATCGAAAAGACAATCAAAAGTTCAATCAAAGTGAAAGACCGGTTGCCTTTTTGCCGCCTTAAAAGCAAGCGGCGGTAAAACAATTTATTTTTTTTCGAGTCGTTCGAATAAAACATTTTGTCGTTGGCTATAGCTTATTAATAAATATTATCATTCTTTTGCGGAAATCAAACAGGCCGATTTAAAAATTAGCGAAATTACGATTGGCGGCAATAAATTAAGCGGCCGCGTTTTAAGAACCTTGTTATTCGAAAAAGTTTAAAATAAGCCGCGTTTTTTTAAATTAAAGGTTGTCCGAACAGGCGATAATAAACAAGGCCGAAAATTTAGCACCCTTGACTAAGGCGTGCCAATTTGTTATAATGGCAAGAAATTAATCCAGCGGTCATTTTTATTAATTTTTTTCTTGGTCGCCGCCGCGCGGTCTGGTTGCGGCCAAAAAATAAAATGGCGGGCTTAATTAAGTGGGATCCGTTTAAAGACATTGAAAAATTTTTTTCCGAAGATTTTGCTCCGGCTTTTGTTCCGATTTTCCGTTTAAATGATCTGCCGGTTGATATTTACGAAGATGATAACAACATCGTCGTTGAGGTTGGTTTGACCGGAGTTGATCCGAAAAATGCCAGTTTAAAAATTGAAGAGAATCGATTGAAAATTTCGGGCCGGTTTGATGAAAAAAAAGAAACGAAGGCGGAAAATTATTGGCGGAAAGAAATTAAACGAGGCGAGTTTAACCGAACAATCGTTTTGCCTCAAGAAGTTAACGCGGCCGAGTCGAAGGCGAAGTACGAAAACGGCATTTTGAAAATAAATTTGCCCAAGACGGCCAAGGTTGATCAAGGCCGGGAAATTAAGATCGAGTCATAATCGCGTCATGGTTGAAGTTGATCTTGAAACAAAAGTTTTTGATCGAGTCGTTCGGATTTATCAAAAAACAGCCAAACCGGTCGGATCGAAAATTTTATCTAAAAATTTTTTCCCCGATGTTTCATCGTCGAACTTGAGATTGATTTTGAGTCGTTTGGTCAACCGGCGTTTGCTTGAAAATGTTAACTTTTCCGCCGGCCGCCGGCCAACAGATCGGGGTTGGCGGTTGTATTTTTATCGCAAGCTTAAAAGAGTTAAAAATAAATCAAATCGAACGAAATTTTCGGCGGAAGAGTTTTTGGCCGATGTGGCTAAGCAAACAAAAACTTACTGTTTGGTTAAAGCTGGTCCGGTCATAAAAGAGTGCAGCTTTGTCTATGTTTTGGCCGAGCCGGAATTTAAAGAACGGCGGATGATTGTTGATTTTTTGGCGTTCGTGGAGAAGCTAAAAATTGATCTTGACCAAATTTTTTTGAATTTAGCCGAAGGCGAGAATAAAATTTTTATTGGCAGCGAAACGCCGATTAGTCGGGCTGAACAGTTTTTTCTGATGATTAGGAAAAATAACAATCAGGGTTTGATTATGAGCGGCGTTAAACGAACGGATTATCTTAAGAATTATTCTTTTTTGGATTTAATTGACTAAATTTTAAATTAATCAAAATTAAAAATGACAAACTTAGACGAAAGTCAGAACGAACAAAATCAAAACGAGGCTGAAGAAAAATTGCCGACCGAGTCGGAAACAATTAGGGAATTAAGCGAACAGATAAAACAGCTCGAACAGGAAAAGATTGAATATTTTAACGGCCTCCAACGGGCCAAGGCGGATTTGCTTCGGGCGAAAAAAGAAATGGAGATTGAGGCGAAAGAGTTTCAGTTTCGGGCAAATGAAATTCTCGTTCATGATCTCGTGCCGGTCCTCGATAGTTTTGACCTGGCCATTGGTTCGTTGACCGAGGCGGATAAAGAGAAGCAGTTGGGTAAGGGTTATTATTTAATCCAGGCTCAGCTTTTTGATATTTTGAAACGATGCGGTTTTGAGTCGGTTGAGATTGGCCAGGAAAAATTTGATCCAAATTTCCACGAGGCGATTTCAACTAAAACTTGTGATAAAAAAGATTGTTCCGGCGATGATGATGGCTTAATCACTGAAGTTTTTAGTCGCGGTTATCGGTTTCAGGGCCGGATCATTCGGCCGGCTAAGGTCAAGGTTATCGTTCATCCTGACCAGATTAAATCTAAGTCAAATTTAATTTAATATTAAAAAATAAAGATGGCAAAAATTTTAGGTATTGATTTAGGCACAACCAATTCGGTCGCGGCGATTGTTGAAGCGGGCGTGCCAAAAGTTTTAGAAAATAGCGAGGGTTCGCGTTTGACGCCGTCAGTCGTGGCGGTTTCAAAAGCGGGCGAACGTCTGGTTGGTGTTTTGGCCAAACGGCAGTCGATTACCAATCCGACTAACACGATTTATTCGATTAAGCGTGTCATCGGCCGGCGTTATAAAGACGAAGAGGTTCAAAAATCAAAAAGCGTTTTACCCTACGAAATCAAAGAATCGGTCAATGGTGGGATTGAGGTCAAGATGGGCGAGAAGTGGTATCGACCGGAAGAAATTTCAGCGATGGTTTTGCAAAAAATTAAATCCGACGTCGAGGCGAAGTTGGGCGAGAAGATCGATGAGGTTGTCGTGACTGTCCCGGCTTATTTTAACGATTCTCAGCGAGCGGCGACTAAGGCGTCGGCCGAGATTGCCGGTTTGAACGTCAAGCGGCTTTTGCCCGAACCAACGGCCGCGGCTCTTTCTTACGGTTTAGACAAAAGAAACAACACCAAGATTTTGGTTTATGATTTCGGCGGCGGCACTTTCGATATTTCGATTTTAGAAGTTGGCGACAACGTCATCGAGACGAAGGCGATTGGCGGTGATTCGTTTTTAGGCGGCGACGACCTTGACCAACGCGTGATTAGTTTCTTAATGAGTGAGTTTAAAAAACAAGAGGGAATTGATTTAAGTAAGGACCCGCTCGCGCTTCAGCGTCTAAAGGAAGGGGCGGAAAAAGCCAAACAGGAACTTTCGACTTTATTTGAGACAGAGATCAACCTGCCTTTTATTACTTCAGGCGAGTCCGGACCGAAACATCTTTATTTTAAGTTGACTCGAACGGAATTGGAAAACTTAACTCGGGATTTGATTGAAAAATCAATTAAGTTAGTCGATCAAACTTTAAAAGACGTTAATTTTAATCCAAAAGAAATCAACGAGATAATCTTAGTTGGCGGTCAAACGCGAATGCCATTGATCCAAAAATTGGTCGCTGATTATTTTGGCCAGCCGGCGAAAAAAGACATTAATCCGGACGAGGTTGTCGCGGTTGGCGCGTCCATCCAAGCCGGTATTATCCAGGGCGACATTCGCGAAATTCTTTTGCTTGACGTTATTCCTTTGACTTTGGCGATTGAAACAATGGGCGGCGTCGCTCATCCGATGATTTCAAAAAATACGCCGATTCCATTTTCAAAAACGGAAATTTTTACGACCGCGGCCGACAGCCAAACTTCGGTCGAAGTTAACGTTGTCCAGGGCGAGCGGCCGATGGCCGGAGACAATAAAAGTTTGGCCAGATTTATTTTAGACGGCTTGCCGCCGTCGCCTCGAGGCGTGCCTCAGGTCGAAGTTAATTTTGATATTGACGTTAACGGCATCTTAACGGTCATAGCCAAAGACAAGGCGACAGGAAAGTCTCAGTCGGTTAAGGTTCAGGGTTCGGCCAACTTGTCCAAAGACGAGGTCGAAAAGTTGAGACGAGAAGCGGAAGAGCACGAGGCGGAGGATGTTAAAAAGAAAAAAACAGTTGAGGCGAAAAATCAGGCGGAAAATATTATTTATCAATCGAGAAAAATTTTAGCCGAGTATAAAGATAAAGTTCCGGCTGATTTAAGCGATCGGATCGAGGCGAAAATAAAAGAGTTGGAGGCGGTTAAAGACGGTGTTGACAGCGATATCATCGACGCGAAAATAAAAGAAGTTTCTGAAATAATGGCCGAAATTGGCAAGAATTTTTATCAAGCCGACGGTCAGACCGGTTCGGCTGATTCGGATAATCAGGCCGATTCTGGCAATTCGGCTGATTCGGACAACTCGACCGATTCCAACCAATCTGAATCAGAACCGGAAAACTAATTTTTGATCCGATCGTTTTGACCTTAACAAAAGCGAGATTATTATTATATAATTTAATTTAATGGTGATTAAAAGCGAAGAAGTGGCAAAGATTGAGAGGGTTGGTTTAAAAACAATCTTGATATTTTTAGCCACGATCATTTTTGGTTCAAGTACGGCCTATCTCGGCTTGATCGTTTTTCTTCAGCTCAACTTTAATTTATTTAATGTTTTTATTTTAAGTGCGCTCATCTGGTTGCTTTTTGATATTCTCCTTGAGCTTGGCGGCGATTTTATTATTTCTTTTTTGGCCCAAGTGATCGTGGCCGTGTTTTTGTCAGTTTGGTTTTATCGTTTGACCGGGAACGTTAATTTGGCCAGCTGGTCTTTTTTGATTTTTATTATCGTCAGCCTGAACGCCTTTTGGCGGATGATGAGCGTTGAACAGGCGAAGTTAAAAATTAACTGGCTTGGTTTGACTCGGGCGAAGTGGACGGTCGTAAACTGGTTTTTAATTTTAATTTTGATTATTGTGGTTTTTACTAGTTCGGGTCAAGATTTTATTTCGGCCCAGAATTTTAATCGTTTGGCCAACTTAACCACGCCGATTTTTAGTCAAGTTAGCCAAAGTCTTAAGGTTCAAATTACGCCCGAAACCAAGGTTAGCGAGATTATTTCAAGTAACATTATGTCGGAGAGTAGTGTGGTTAATTTAAGCAATCTTGGTCTGCCGGTCGGCTCAACCAGCCAGCCGATTCAGGTTTCAACCGGAACGATTGAGGCGGCGGCCGTTAGTCCAACTCTAAGTAATTTAAATAACAAACTCAAAACCAACATCAACCCCAACGATACTTTAAGCCAAGCGGTTTACAAATATCTCAGTTTGTTTTGGTTAAACTCGAGCCGCGACCAGCTAAAATTTTACGCCGTCAAGATTATTTTGGCGCTGCTAATCGTCGTTATTGTCCAATCAATTTTGTGGTTTTATGGGTGGGTTCTGAGTTTTATCGCTTGGTTTTGTTTTTATATTTTAGGCAAGCTCGGTCTTTATCGAATTGAAAAGGAAATGGTCGAGCGCGAAAAAATCAGCCTCGGTTTTTAGTTGGAATAATATTTAAATTGGATTTTAGTTTAGACGTGTTAAAATGAAGTCATTTAAAGGCTCACGGCCTTTTTTTAATCAAAAGTCAAGTTTGAGTTAATTTAGACAACTTATTATTTCGAATGGACGATTACTATAAAATTTTAGGCGTCTCGGAAAACGCTTCGAACGATGAAATCAAAAAGGCCTTTCGGGTCTTGGCGAAGAAGTACCATCCCGATCTTGGCGGCGACGCGGAAAAGTTTAAAAAAATAGTCGAAGCTTACCGAGTCTTATCCGATCAAAAATTAAGAGGGGAATACGATCAGAAAAAGAAATTCGGCTCAGCCGGGTTTAATTTTAACGACTTTGGCCAGGCGAGCGATCTCGGTTCTTTTTTTCGCAATCAGAATTTTGACGATTTGCTTTCCGATCTTCTTGGCGATTTTTTTGGTTCTAAATCCGAACAAAATTTGGACCTGGTCATTGATTTGGATGTTGATATCGCTGAAATCGTTCGCGGTTCAAAAAAATCGATTAGTTATAAGCGAAAAAAACTTTGTCTTGAATGTCAAGGGACGGGCAGTCAGACGAAAGTTCTAAAAAAATGTTCCGCCTGCCAAGGTCAGGGTCGAGTTCGATCGAAATCAAGTTTTTTCACCGGCTTTGTCTTTGAAACGGAAAATATTTGTAAGATTTGTCATGGTCGCGGTTCGGTTCCGGAAAAAATTTGTTCTTTTTGCCAAGGGACAGGCGTTGTTGTTCGGTCCGAATCGTTTGAGGTTGATTTGCCGCCTCATTTTGATCCGCGCGAATATCTAATCGTGCCAAGTTTGGGCGATGAAGATCCTCGGACAAAAAAAGGGGGTAAGCTTATTATTCGAATTCATCCGCGGCCGGACTCGCGTTTCAAAATCCAGGGTCGAGATATTTTGACTGATATCGATATTGGTTTAGTCGACGCCTTGGTTGGAACGGAGTTGAATTTGAAATTTTTTGACGAAGAGATTAAAATTAAAATTCCAGCCGGAATCAATCAGGGTGAAGTTATTCGAATTCCGGGCAAGGGTATCAGGGCCGGTTCGCTTTTGATTAAAGTTCAAATCCGGACGCCGAAAAAAATTTCCGAAAAAGCGAAAAAATTAATCGAAGAATTAAAAAAAGAAATAAATTAAAATGCCAATCACCAGTTCGGGTCAAAAAGCTTTGAGACAATCGTTGCGTCGAAAAGAGAGAAATTTAAAAAAGAAGGTCGAGATTAAAAAAACGGTCAAGGCGTTGAAAAAGTCAATTCTTTCCGGCGATCAGGCCGCGGCCAAAGAAAATTTACGTCAGACGTTTAAAAAACTTGACAAGGCGGCCAAGTCATTTATTCATAAGAATAAAGCCAGCCGCTTGAAATCTCGTTTGAGCAAAAAGGTCAATAAGGCTTTTAGTCCGAAAGTCAAATAAATTTAGTTGAAGTTTTTCTGTTTTTAAGTTGTTTTTCAATTAGAACCGATTTTTTTTAAAAAAAATTTAAATTTGTTCCCAATAATAATTTTTGTTATAATTTTTTAAGAATGAGTTCGGAAGAAGTCAGAAAATTATTTTTTAATTTTTTTTCCGACCGCGGCCATAAAATTATTCAGTCATCGTCGTTGATACCGTTTGGTGACAAGTCGGTCTTGTTGACCACGGCCGGAATGCAGCAGTTTAAAAAATATTTCACGGCCGAAAAAGACGCCCGAGTTGATTTTGGCGGCCAGAGAACTGCTTCAATCCAAAAATGTTTTCGGACGACCGATATTAATGAAATTGGCGACACGACTCACCTGACTTTTTTTGAAATGCTTGGTAATTTTTCTTTCGGCCCGGTTGGTTCGGATGATCCGGCTGATTTCGGCCCGGCCGGTTATTTTAAAAGATCGGCGATTATTTGGGCGAGGGAATTTTTGGAAAAAGAATTGGGTTTAAATTTTGATTCCGTTACGGTTTTTAAGGGCGAAGCCGACATTCCTTTTGACGAAGCCAGCGCACGAGTTTGGGACGAGATTGGCTACGGGGATAAAATTAAAAAGCGCGGCCGGGAGGATAATTTTTGGGGACCGACGGGTGAAGAAGGACCGTGTGGCCCGACTACGGAAATTTACATTAACGATCTTGAGGTTTGGAATTTAGTTTTTAACCAGTATTATCAAGATTCAGACGGAAAATTAAAGAAACTTGATCTTGTTGGTATTGACACGGGTATGGGTTTTGAACGATTGATGAAGGTGATTCAAAAAACGGAAACGATATTCGAGACGGATTTATTCGAGCCAACCCGAACGCGGCTTTTGGAAATCAAGTCTGATTTAGTCCAATCTGATCTTCGAATTATTCTTGATCATGTTCGGGCCGCGGTTTTTTTGGCCGGCGCCGGTGTCCAGCCAAGCAATCTTGAGCGCGGTTATGTTTTGCGTCGGATCTTGCGTCGTTTAGCTTTGCGTCTGCGCTTGAATCAGATTGAGTTGGTTCAACTCGAGCTGGTGATTAAATCGGTTAGAGAAAAGTTTGGCCAAATTTATCCGGAGTTGCAGAATTATGATAAAATATTAAAAGTAATTAAGGCGGAACTGGGAACGTTCGAACAAACATTGGGTCAGGCTCTAAGGCGGTTTGAACGAAACATCACCGGCGTCGAGACGGCCGAAGAACTGGCTGGAAAACTTTTTCAACTTTACGCCACTTACGGTTTGCCTTTGGAGTTGGCAAAAGAACTGGCGCAGATAAAAAAAATGGAAATTTCGCCAAAAGTCGAAGATATTTTTAACGAACGATTCAAAGAGCATCAAAAAATTTCGAAAGCGGTTTAATCAACCAAAAACTGTTGATGGAAAAAGATTATTTTTATTTAAAAGGGACAGAGGAGTTGGGCGATGTGATTGAGTTGATTCGTGACTCCGAGAGTAAAGAGTTAATTTTGGTTGTCCCGGACAAAACAAAAGTTTTCCTCCATCCAATCAATCTTGACTTGCTTAAAAAAGAAACCGAACGTTTGAAGAAAAAAATTTATTTAAGCACGGAAGACGAAGAGATTATCAAATTGGTCAAAGAAGCCGGATTTGATTTATTTATGGAAGAGTACGAGGCGATGGCGGAAGGAGCGAAGTTGGTGACAGACATCAAGCCGCCGGCCAAGATTAAACCGAAGCCATTTCATTATTTTAATCCGGTTCATCATCCGGCCGAACACAAGGCCGAGCGTCATCGGTCGAAAGGCGAAGATATTTTTCTTGATCGCGGCCGAACGAAAAAAACAAAAAAACTGAAAAAGATCTTTCTTGTCACCGCCGCCGCGATCGCCCTGACCGGTTTGGGTTTATTTGTCGTGGGCGGTTTCAGCACCAGCGCCAAGGTTGATATCACGCCCAAGGAAGATACCCAGAAGTTTGACGAGATTATTATTCTTGACCGTAACGCCACTTCGGAAAATATCGACACGCACACCTTGCCCGGGACTTTCGTTGACATCACTAAAAACGATAGCGTTTTTCAAACGACAACCGGACCAAGTCTTGGCGTGAACAATCGCGCTCAGGGCGTAATCGTTTTAACCGATTCTTCGGCCGACAGTTTGACTTTGGTTCCCGGCACCCGTTTTCAATCACCCGCCGGTAAGATTTATCGTTCTTTGAGTCAGGTTTATGTTTCTGGTCAAGGCAGTGTTGATGTTCAAGTCACCGCCGACGGTTCAAGTGGCGACTATAATCTTTCGACCACGACGAATTTCACTATCCCGGGCTTAGCCGGAACGAGTTGGCAGAAGTTAATTACGGCTCAATCGAAAGGGACGATTAGCGGTGGTGGTGGTGGCAACGTTTCCCACACGGTTTTAATCGACGATATTAATAATGGTCGGGTCAAGTTGGAGAACGAGTTAAACAATCTTTTGGTCAAGGATCTTGCCTTGAAGTATCCGGACTATGTTTTTCCGGAAGAAATTGGCCAAATTAACGTTCAAGTTACCGACGTTTCCAACCAGGTTGGCCAGACCGCGGCCAAAATTATGGTAAGCGGCACGGGCGAGCTGAAAGCGATTGGCGTTAAAAAGGAATTGCTTATTTCACTTCTCAAAGATATTTTCGCCAAAAAAAATCTAGCCAATAAAAATAATGTCGAGATTACCAATATCAGTATTGATAAGGTCAAACTTCAGCAACTTGATCCGGACTTTAAGAATGAGGCGATCGAGGCGACAGGAACGGTTACGACCAAGGAAATTCTTGATAGTCAAAAAATCGTTCAGGAGTTAAGGGGGAAGTCTTTAACCGACATCCGCGATTATCTAAAATCCTTGGACCAGGTTGAAAAAGCCGATATTGAAATTTGGCCATTTTGGCAGAAATCGTTTCCTTTGGACGCGAGCAAAATCAAGGTTAACATTCAAAACTAAGTCGGTTGTCTCAGTTTGGTTTAAGCTAAAGTTGTGGTATAATTTTAATAGTGGTTTAGTCATTAGCGAACTTTAAAAGTTTGGTCGTGAATTGAATGATTAAATCTTCGTCCGGTTTTAATTCGGCCGAAGGTTAGAGGAAAAAATGATCGATAAAACCGAGTACGTTGAAGTTCTTGATAAAGTTTTAAAAAATATGGTTACTCACCCCGAAGATCTAAAAATCAGTCGGAGTTTGGACGAGATGGGCGTGTTGTTGCGAGTCAAGGCCAATCCTCAAGATATGGGTTTGATCATTGGTCGCAACGGCGAACTGATTAAAGCTTTAAAGATGGTGATGAAGGCGATTGGTTTAAAATCTCACGCTCGAATCAATATTAAATTAGAAGAGCCTTCCGCCCTGAGTCGGGCCAAAGTTGATGGCGAAAAGATTATCGAAGATCTCAAAAATAACTAAAACCAAGAAAGCAATCAAGAAAATAAAGGCTTCATCGGCGAAGCCTTTATTTTGTTTTGATATAATCACCGCCCTGCCCGAAAGTTTTGATTATCTTAAAACTTCTTTGATCGGGCGAGCGGTTAAACGCGGTTTGATCCGGATTAAAATTTGGTCTTTGCGCGATTTTACTCAAGACGCGCGCAAGACGATTGACGATCGGCCTTTTGGCGGCGGTCCAGGCATGGTTTTAAAGGTTGAACCGCTTTATCGGGCTTTGACTCAGGCGAAAAAGATCGCGCCCAAAAGAAAAAAACTTGTGATTTTAACCAGTTTGGCTGGTCAACAATTGAACCAAAAATTGATTAACAAGTTAAGTTTGGAAAAACAACTTATTATTATTTGCGGTCATTATGAAGGCGTAGACGAAAGGATCAAAAAATTTATCGATATGGAAATTTCACTTGGCCCTTATGTTCTCAGCGGCGGCGAGATCGCGGCGATGGCGATTATTGATAGCGTCTCCCGTCATCTGCCCGGATTTTTGCATAACCCCGATTCGCTTGAAGAAAAAAGAGGCGGGGGCAAGTTGACCAGTTGGCCGGTTTTGACCAAACCGAGAATTTTTAAAATCAAGGGCAAGGAGCTAAAGGTGCCAAAGGTTCTGCTTTCCGGCGATCATAAAAAAATTCAGTTTTGGCGGGGGAAAAAGAGCAAAGAAATAAAATTATAAAACCAAAATTTCAATCTCGGCCTTAATTTTTATTATCAATTTAACGTCAGCCGGCCGGTGCCGGTAAATTTCAGGTTTGGAGTTTTTGGCTTGGATTGATTTTTTGGTTAAACTTTTTTAGCCGCCGGCCAATCGCCTCGTTCGAATGTTTCAATCTGACCGTCCACGCTTACCCGCACGCGGAGATTCGGAAGATAAAAATAAGTTTGAGTCGAACGCGGCGGAAAAGTTAAACGTTTGGTCTCGGCGCGAGCGTTGGCTCGGTCGAAAAAGAACCTTTTTTGTCGCCGATTAACTTTTCAAATTGTTTTTTTTCGATCGTTTCTTTTTTAATCAAATACGAAGCGAGTTTTTTAAATTTATCGATTTTATTTTGAATAACATTTTTAGCTTGGTTCAGGGCGTTGTCTAAAATTTGCTTCGTTTCCAGGTCGATTAGCTCAGCGCTTTTTTCCGAGTAATCTTTTTCAACGATCGCGTCTCGGCTTAAATAATTAAGTTCTTGGATTTTGCCCAAAGCCATCGGTCCGAATGTTTCGGACATGCCGTAGCGAGTGATAAGTTGGTGGGTCAGATCGGTCGCGATTTGAAGGTCGCTCGCGGCCCCAGTTGAAATATCGTTGAACTGAGTTAGTTCAGCGGCGTAACCACCAAGCATAACCGCCAGTTCGTCAAAAAATTCCTTTTTAAAGTGGAAATTTTTTTCTTCGAACGGCGCTTTGATTGTATAGCCACCCGCCTGGCCTCGGCTGATAATTGAAATTTTTTGGACGGGGGCGGCTCCGACGAGATAATGAGCGACAATGGCGTGGCCGGATTCATGGTAAGCCGCCAGCTCTTTTTCTTTTTTGGAAAAAACTTTTGATTTGCGTTCCGGCCCAAGAATAACTTTTTCGATTGATTCCAAAAGTTCAATTTGATCAATTTCGGTTTTATTTTTTCGCGCGGCCAAGATCGCTGCTTCGTTGGCGAGATTGGCCAGATCGGCGCCGGTAAAGCCGGGCGTGCGCTCGGCCACTTGGCGCAGATTAATTTTGCCGATTTTTTTATCGCGCAGATGGATTGTTAAGATATCCTCTCGGCCTTTGATGTCGGGCAGGTCGAGAACGATTTTTCGGTCAAATCGGCCCGGTCGGAGCAAAGCTTGATCAAGCACGTCTGGTCGGTTGGTGGCAGAAAGAACGATCACGCCGGAATTTTTTTCCAAACCGTCCATCTCAACCAAGATTTGGTTTAAGGTTTGCTCGCGTTCTTCGTGAGTGCCGCCTAAACCAACGCCGCGGGCTCGGCCAACGGCATCGAGTTCGTCAACGAAAAGAATCGACGGCGCTAATTTTTTCGCCATTGCGAACGTGTCGCGGACTCGGCCGGCGCCAACGCCGACGAACATCTCGACGAATTCCGAGCCGGAGATATGAAGAAAGGGAACGTTGCTTTCGCAAGCGACCGCCCGGGCCAATAAAGTTTTACCGCTGCCGGGCGGGCCAACAAGCAAGACGCCTTTGGGTATTTGAGCGCCAAGCCGGACGAAACGGTCTTGGTTTTTCAAGAATTCGATAATTTCTTGAACCTCTTCTTTTGCTTCAACTAAACCGGCGATGTCTTTAAAGGTGATGCGATCTTTTTGGGGATTATAAATCCGGACGCCAGATTTGGAAAAAGAAAAAATTTGGCCCGCGCCTTTTTGAGCTTGGACAAAAAATCGCCAAAAGAGCCAGCCGATGACGATAAAGGGCAAAACATTAAAAAGAAAACCAAGAATTAAAGCGCTATAGCTTGTGTCTTGAATTTGAATTTTGATATTTTCCAACTGAGTCGAAGGAATTTTTGAGTCTTTGACGATTTGCCAGAAAGAAACTTGGCTCTCCTTGGCGGCGCTGACAAGACTGTTGTTGGTTAGTTGGACCAGGATTTGGTTTGAGCTGACATAGACTTTTTTAACTTGGCCGGTCTTGATTAAATTAACGACATCATAAATTGAAACATTTTGAACCAAGTGATTTTTGAGCGAAGTAAAAACCAAGCCGACGATGACAATAATTAAAACGGTTACGGTTATATATAATAAACCTTTTTTCATAAAAAATTTTTAAATCTTAGATCAATTTTAATCAGGCCGGGCTAAATTAAACTTAAATCAACTTTAAAATTAGTTTTTTTTCCTTAATGTTTAAATCTTCGATTTTGAATTCGTAATCTTCGTTTTCTTTGATCTTGTCCAGGTTTTCAAAAATCGCGCCTTTGATCTTGTCAATGTCAACTGTGGCGAAAATGTCGTTTGTTTTTTGGCTGACCCGGCCTTTGATGATTGAGCCGACCTGGTGATCTTTTGAAAATATTAACCATGGATCTTCGTTTAAGTCTTTTAGGCTGAAGTTCGCCCGGTCGCCTTCAATCTTGATGATTTTGGCCTTAAAACTGTTGCCGATTTCAAACCTTGTTTCCAACTCCTGTTCTTTCTCCGGTATCTCGCTGATGTGGACGAGGCCGTCCAAGGGCGGGTTGTCGTTAAAGCGGACAAAGATGCCAAATTTGCCCAAGCCGACAATTTTAACGTCGACAATTTGACCAACGTTAAACTGGTTGATCGCTTGAGCCGAAGTTTCTTCCAAGGCCGACCGTTCGGATAAGATTAATTTTTGGTTGCTTGGTTCGGCGTTAATAATCCGAAAAGGAAAACTTTGACCGACGAAGTTCTTTAAATGATTCAAAATCACCTGTTTGTTGTTGTTTGAAATTCTGGGATAGTGTTCGGGCGAAAGCTGGGAAACTGGAACAAAACCTTTAACCCCTTCGACTTCGACGATCAAGCCGCCCTTGTTCGCGTCGATAACTTTGAGTTCAAGAACTTTTTTGGTTTTAAGAAAGTTTTTGATTTTTTGCCACTGGTTGATTTCTTGAATGTCTTGAAGGGAGCCTTCGTAATTGCCGTAGCCGTCGTCGAATTTTGTGATTTTAACGATAACTTCGTCGCCCGGATTGATTTTGTTAATGAGACTTTTGGCCCGGTTATATTCTTGACCATAGATTCTGGCTAAACCAAGATTTTTTAAGTCAACTAAAAGTTCTTTCGGTCGTTTCGCCAAAACAAAACCGTTCATAAGCGATCCGATCGTGATTTTTTTTAAGCCGCGGGATATATTTAAATTAAATTCCGGGCTAGTTTTAATGATGCTATTCATTATTTGACATTATAACATAATTCCGCCACGGTGGTGGTTAAACTGAAACGAAAAAATTCGCGCTGGCGCTCGAGTCGAAATTTTCTATTTTGGCTTGATTTTTCATTTTATCATTAATATGGTTTATTTAGAAAATATTTAACTGAAAATTGACAAAGACAACGCGGCAAAAATTTGACTTGAATTTTTCCGATTCATATAATGAGGGGTGGCGAAAGCCGGTTTTCCAAAAATATATTCTTTCCCGGTTGTGAATTTAAATCGTTAATAAAAAAATTGGCAAAAAATAAATCTGTTGGCGAAAGCCTATCTTAATTCTCCAAGAACGTTTCTAATAATTTTCGATAAATAATCTTAACTCGCTCGCGCTGTTTTTTGCCCAAAGAGGCGAAGTGTTCAAGGCCGGGTGAAGGATTTAATTCTAAAATCACGTACGAAAAAGGTTGAGCCCAAATTTTGCCTTGAATAATAAAGTCTAAACCGCAGAAACGTAGTCCCATCGCCCGAGTAATCTCAATAGCCAAACGTTTCCAATCGGGATGAATTTTTTCACTCAGATCGATCGCCTCGCCGCCCAGAGAAAGATTGGCTATTGGCAGGACCTGAATTATTTGACCCATCCCCAAAATAGAATCGAGCGTTAGTTTTAATTGTTTCAACTGATTTGTAATTCGATTGTCGGCAAACGAGATTCGAATAAAACGTTTTAACCGATCAAAAGATTTTTGTTTTTGTTTCAATAGTGTCAGGATTGAAGATTGGCCATCGCCAGTGACCGAAAGTGGAATCCTTTGGTAAGCGGCGAGAACTTCTTGATCCAAAACAACGAAACGAAAATCGTCGCCTTCAACTATCCGTTGGACTAAAAAGACGCGGTCGGAAGCAGTGATTGTTTCAACCGAGCGGAAAAAATCAATTTTGCCCGCAACTTTAAAAACACCTTCGCCTTGACTTTTGTTGTTTGGTTTAATTATAACGGGAAATCCAATTGACTGGGCGTAGCGATAGGCCGCTCGCGCCTCTCGTTTACTTGCGATAGTTTCGCACCACGCGTCGGAAAAAAACTCTTCGCCTTCAGGGACGGGGTAGTTCATCTTGGCGAGGAAGGAGGCCGCGTACATTTTGTCTTTCGCAATTTCCGAAGCGCCCAGGAGATTGATATCGAAACTATTGTTGCGGAAATAACGTTTTTGGCCGTTCGGCAAAATTAACTGTCCGGCATAGCCATACTTCGGTTCCAACCGGACCTCAATTCCTAACTCGCGGCCAACTGTTTGGATCAACGGGCTGACGAAACACGGTTTCATTGTTTTTCTTTTTTAAAATAGGATTTTATTGATTGGACGAAAATAATACGGCTGATTAAGATGTTGATCGAATTCGGCGGTAAATAAATCGGTAGAGATCTTTTTCGGGTCTAATCAAAACTTTTGCCAAAGATTGTTTTTTTTGAGTAAAATAAACATTGGCATTTCGGATAACGGCAATTGGTTTTCGTTCCGCTCCTTCGCCCATCGTTACGCCCGCCGCCGCGGCTAAGGCATCAACAATATTACTTTTGACAAATTTAAACTTTCTGCCAAATAAATCTTTTTTACCAACGTAGTCTTTCATGGGCGAGAAACCAAAGTAGGCCAGAGTTGAACCGATCACCCCCGCCCGCAAGGGCGTGCTCCGAGTGTCCGTGATCAGAACGCCGATTTTTTTTAGGCCATAAAATTTTTTTAATTTCTTTTGAAGATTTTTGGCCACGCTAAATGGGGCATTGGGTAAAAAAATTAATCGGCCCCGGCCGTTAGATTCATCGATACCGGCGCTAACGCACCAACGTTTTTCTCTGAGAGTCAGATAAGCCCAGGGTGTTTTAATAATTTGGTCGCTTTCTTTTTTTATCCACTTATATTTTTCTTTAGGCGAAAATAGGACGGTTCGGCCTTGGGCCAGGGCCACGATTTTTGAAGTCACGACAACGATATCGCCCGATTTCAATAACGGAAGATTGGCGCGGAGAAAACCGAACAAATCGTCGCTTTCTTTGAAAATTCTTGTCTTGATCGGAATTATCTCCATTAACTTCTATTGTAAACGAATCTATTTGAATCAGTTCGCGGAAAGACGCGTTGTTTTTATTTATTTTTTGGAAACAAACTTAAACTGGCAATAAACGGTTCGGGCGAGCCGTTTTGACCACGGCTGTTTCGTCTCATTCGACCAAGAGTTGATTTATGTTATAATATTAAAAATCAATCAAGGCAAGATGATAATTAAAAAAACTCCCGAAAATAAATTTGTCCTGAGTTATGATAAGACGGCCAAAGTTTATCTCGATCCGAACAGAGTTGAAGCGGGCGTGAACATTCTGACCGACTGGGAAAGAAATATAAACGATGGCAGGATTTTCAACTTGACCGGCCAGTACGAAGCGGGCAATTTTTATTTTCAAGCTTTTCTTCAATCCAAATTGAAATCAGCCGAAGCGAAAAAACTTTTTTTCATCATCAGGGACAACGAGGGTTTAAATTATCTTTATTGCCCGACCGATATAAGCGACGCGGTTTTAAAAGAAATCAGTCTCGAGTTTGAAAAAATCGACGTCGTTCTTTTTAAGGAACTATCGGCCGGTTCGATCAGTAAAATTAAATCGTACTTTAAGCCGCTTGTTTGGATCGGCTTTAGCGACAGAAGCAGGGCTTTGGATTTAAAACGGGAAAAAACAAATGAAGTTAAAATTAATTCAAAAAAAATCGCGCCGGCATTTTATTTAATGCATTAAGTTAAAAAAAATGAAAAACAAATATACCGCCTTTCGTTACAGTCTCGCCCTTTTTGCCATCATTGTTTTTCTCTGGTGGTTTCAGGGCGGTGACTTGTTGCCGTTTCTGGCGCCCAAACCATCACCGGCTGAGGTCATTGTTGTTGGCACGGCCAACGCCCTCAAGAGCGGAATGGCTAATATTTTTAACATCGTTTCAAGTATCGGCTCCGGCCGTTAATGAAGCGATTGTGGTAACGTCTTGGTCGTGATTAAAACTTGAAGCGAGATTAAATTTTGATTATTTAATTTATGGCGATGAAAGAAAAAATTATCCAATCGGAAATCACAAACGAATTAAAAACTTCTTATCTTGATTACGCTTTAAGCGTTATTGTCAGCCGGGCTATTCCCGACGCTCGCGACGGCCTCAAACCGGTCCAGCGTCGAATTCTGTTTGTGATGAAAGAGTTGGGTCTGGACCATAATGCCAAATACATGAAGTGCGCTCGGATCGTCGGCGATGTTTTAGGCAAGTATCATCCCCACGGCGACGCGGCCACTTATGAGACTCTCGTTCGTTTAGCCCAAGATTTCTCTCTCCGTTCCCCGCTCGTTGACGGCCAGGGCAATTTTGGTTCGATTGACGGCGATCCGGCCGCGGCTTACCGCTACACCGAAGCGCGTCTAACCGAGATTGCCGAAGAGATGATTACGGAGTTGGATAAAGAGACGGTTGATTTTATGCCCAACTACGATAACACTAAAAAGGAACCAAAGGTCCTGCCAGCGAAAATTCCCAATCTAATCGTCAACGGCAACCTCGGTATCGCCGTTGGCATGACGACGAACATTCCGCCTCATAACTTAAAAGAAGTTTGCTCGGCTCTGACTTTTTTAGTTGACAATCAAAATGGTTCGCTTAAAGAAATTTTGAAATTAATTCAAGGACCGGATTTTCCTTCAGCCGGAATTATTTACGACCGCGAGCGTTTGGCCGAAGTTTATCAAACCGGCCGCGGTCGAATTGTTATTCGGGGTCGATATAAAATTGAACAAAACAAACGCGGGGATGAGCGGGTTGTTCTGATTGAATTGCCCTATCAGGTTAATAAGGCTGAGTTGGTTCGCCAAATTGCCGAACTTTCTTTGGCTAAAACTTTGCCTCAAATCAAAGATGTTCGGGATGAGTCGAACAAGGAGGGTGTTCGGGTCGTGATCGAGTTGCGAGAAAATCAGGCCGCGGCCGTGGTGGAAAAACTTTACCGTTTGACCGATTTCCAAAAAAATTTTTCGATTAACTTGGTCGCGCTTGAACACGGCGTTCAACCGAAACTTTACGATTTGAAGTCGATTTTGTTGGAATGGCTCGATCACCGGAAAGAAGTGATCACGCGTCGGACGAAATTCGAATTGGAAAAGGTTAAAGATCGAATTCATCTCCTCGAGGGGTTTAAAAAAGCCTTAGATAAAATTGATTTGGTCATTCGGTTAATTCGGAATTCAAAAGATAAAGACGAGGCGAAATCGAAATTGATCAAGAATTTAAGTTTATCCGAACGGCAAGCCGAAAGTATTTTAGAGATGCCCTTGCGGACGTTAACCAATTTGGAAAAACTAAAAATTGAAACCGAGCTAAAAGAAAAATTAAAACTTCAAAAAGAATTGGAAGAAATTTTGGCCAGCCGAAAAAAGCTCGAGGGTGTTTTAAAAAAAGAAATTGAAGAAATCAAAACAAAATACGGCGATGAGCGTCGGACCGAAATTGTCAATGAAAAATTAGAAGAAGAAACCGAAGCCGAATCGATCGCCGACGAGGACGTTCTTGTTTTTATCGACGCCAAGGAATACGTTTCAACTTTTCCAATCGGTACGCCCGTGGAAAAGTTGACCAAAGAAAAAGATAATTTTGGCCAGATTATTTTAGCTCGAACAACAGAAAAACTTTGGCTTTTAACGAAGAAGGGTAGGATTTACCAAGTGCCAATTTATAACTTTTATCAGAACCAAAAGTATCTTGAAGCGGAAATCAGTCTCAATCATAACGACCAGATCTTAAAAACATTTAAAGTCGAGCGGTCAGACAGATTTTTATTTTTAGCGACGAAAAACGGTTTAGGCAAGAAGATCGCCATCGCCGATTGTCTCTCTCAAAAGAAAACCGGTTTGCAAATTATCAAGTTAAAAAAGAACGATGAGGTTGCCGCGGTCGCGACTTATAACCAAGGCGATTTAATTCTGCTGACGCGAGCCGGTTTCGCTCTTTCTTTTAAAGACGATTTGACCGGTCAGACGCGATCAGCCGCGGGCGTTAAGATGATTAAATTAAAGGATGATGAAGTTTTCGATTTAGTCGTTCGGACCAACAAAGAACTGGTTTTGGTTTTCGATCAGGGCTTTGTCAAAAAGATTGATTTAGACGAGATCAAACTCCAACGTCGCGGCGGCCTTGGTATAAAAGTTTTTGAACCGGGTGAAAAAATTGGTAAACTTATATTTAGTCAAGTTCTTTCCAAAGAAGATCAGCTTTTGGCTATTGACGACAAAATTTCAACCTTAACGGTTAAAGATCTGCCCTTGTTAAAACGAGTCAACCAACCAAAGAAACTTATCGGTAAAATCAAAAAAATCAATGTTCTTAAAACCCAATAGGGTAATCGATTTTTTAACCAAACATTTGATTCTCGTTAAAGGTTTTCGGGTCGCTGATTTTGGTTGCGGTGGCGGTTATTTCAGCGCTCTTTTAGCTCAGACGGTCGGTCCGGACGGCCAGGTTTTTGCTTTGGATTTTTCGGCCGAGGCGGTTAAAGAGACAAAAGAGTTGGCCGAGGTTTTAAATTTAAATAATATTAATTGCGCTCTTGTTAATCTGGAGCGGACGAATTTATTAAGCGAGAGCGTTGATCTTGTTTTTATCAGTCAGGTTTTATTTCAAAACCACGCTGAGGCGGATAAACGAATTATCGACGAGGCGAAGAGGGTTTTGCGCCGGAAAGGCTATGTTGTTTTGGTCGAACCAGACCAGGTTCATCCTTTTCTTAAGCCGTTCAGCCAGACTAATGACTATAATGTGGTTTCCGCCGACCAGATTAAAGCTTGGCTGGCTCAGGCCGGGTTTAGTTTAATCGCGGCTGAAAATTTCGACGGTTATCATCTTTTTGCCGGTCAGGTTGAAAATTAATTTTAAACTTTGGTTTGGAATATAATAAAAGAATGTCGGATTTTTTGGAAAGATTAAAATCAGATCGAAATTTTCAGTTGGTTATCGGCGGGATTGTCGTTGGTCTGATTATTATTTTTTGGCTTTTTCATTCACTGGCTTCGAAAAGCAAGCCGACCGCCAACGGCGGCAGTCATCCGACTACTTGCTACAATCAAACTTTCACGATTTGGTCGCCTTTTAATTATTCCGCCTTTGGCAAACTGAGCCAGTCATTACGTGGTTATTGTATTGTGTTAAATTTGGTTCAGAAATCGGAAAGTCAGATTGAGGCCGATTTGGTTTCAAGTTTGGCCGCGGCCAACAACCCGCCCGATTTGGTTTACGTCAGCGGTCGTTATTATTCAGACAATAAAAATATCTTTGAAAGCAGTTTAGCCGGCTTGCCTTTGGATACTAATAATTATCCCGACGGCGTCAAAAAATTTATCGTTCAAAATCCCGGTCTTTATCCGGTCACGGCCGACGCTCTTGTTTCTTTTTGGAACGTTGATTATTTCAACTCGATTGGTCTAAGCCAACCGCCGGCGACGTTCGAAGCGATTACCGGCATCGTGCCGGAATTAAGGAAAAAAGATTCGAGCGGCAATTTTAATTTAGCCCCGGTCGCCCTGGGCGCGGCCAATAATATTGATCACTCGGCTGAGATTTTTGCCGCGATTGCGAAAATGATCGGCGGCGTTAACTTTAATGGCCAAAATTACAACAGCGTCGAGTTAATGAAAAGCTTGGGTCAGGCTTTTGATTTTTACACTCAGTTCGCTAATCAAAATTCAAACGATTATTCTTGGAACGAGAATATGGACAATGATTTAAAATTATTCAGCCAGAACAAAGTCGCCTTGATTTTTGATTATTATTCGGTTAAAGACCAAATTACCGGTTTCAACCCGCGTTTAAATTTCGCCATCGCGCCGTTCCCGCATTTTCAAGCTTATCCGCTCAAAACAAATTTTTTGAAAGTTTATTACTTTGCCTTGCCTAAAATAAAACCGGTGAAACTGGCGGCGATGAAAATTCTTTTAACGCAGCTGGATAAAAGTTACGGCGATTTAACCAAGCAGGCTAATATTTTGCCGCTTAAACTGAGTTTGGCCCAAAATTTAAGCGGCGACGAGAAGATCGTTTTTAACGAAATTATCGCCGGCGAAAGTTTTTCCAATTGGAATCTAGATTTTCTTAAACAAATTTTGCCAAGCGATTTTTCCAACTGGATCACGAATAAGCAAGAAACAGGATATTTGATCGGGTCAACCCAATTGAATCAGATTTTTACAAGATGAAGGTGTTAATTATTTCGCTTTTATTTTCAATCGTCGGTTTTGGTTTTGGTTACGGCGTTTTCGCCCAAACGGCCTTACCTTTAGTTGATCAAAGCTGCACTGGCGTTGATTGCGCTTGGGCCAATGTTATCGCGACCACCGGAAATGTTCTTAGGTTTATCACGCTTGATTTAGCTTTTGTTCTTGTAAGCATTTTAGTTGTTATCGGCGCCTTTATGTATATGTTTGGCGGCGCTAACCCAGGTACGGCCGAAAAAGGCAAAAGTATGATGGTTAAGGCTTTGATTGGTTACGCTGTCGTTGTCTTCGCCGGCATCTTTTTCGATTTAGTTCTTCAATTTATCGGCGGTACCCTCCATCCGCCCGGCGGACCATAAGATGAAAAAAATATTTTTAATTATGTTTTTATTTTTTTTCGCTCTGGCGTTTAGCTCGGCTGTTTTTGTTTTGGCTAAGACAGCTTCAAATTTTCAGCCAAGCGGTTCGAGCCCGGCGCCGACAACCAATCCAAGCAGTCCAAACGTTTTTTACGATCAGATTAGAAACGCGGCGCACGGACCAAATTGCCTTCAGGGCAGTACGGCCTTGGATGAAATCATCAGTTGTATGACCGCGATCGCGAGCAAGTTAAGAATCGTCGCGGCCGTCCTTTTTTCATTGGCGATCGTCGTCGCCGGCGCCTACTTGATTTTTGGCGAAACTCTTAATTCCGGCTGGCTAAAATGGGCTAAGACGATTCTGATCTGGTCAACGATCGGATTCGCGATCATTTTTGGTTATGCTATTATCGAGGCGGTCATTAAGACAATTGCCAAATGAAAAAGAAATTTGTGGTTTTAGTTCTGATTGGTACCGCGCTTTCGTTGTTTTGGCCAAGTTCTCATTTTAGTTTGGCCCAATCAGGATCTGACGTTGAACAACAAATCGAGACTGGTTACAAGCAAGATATAAACACGGCTCTAAATAATGATATTATTAATTTGACCAATATTATTGAAAGGAATTTTCCAAATTCATCTGGTTATTTTCCATCGACCGACCGGAGTGATTTAATGACCGGTTGGACGCCATCGCCGGCGCTGAATTATACCAATCATAATTGTTCTTTAAATTCAGTTTATTATCGGATGTGTTATGTCGCTGAGTTCGCTAATAATTTTTTAAACGGGCTTGACCCGTATCGTGTGAGAAAAGAAGACAGTGATTTTATTATAGCGCAGAAGATAACTAGTAATGAGAATACTTTAATAGCGGATAACGCCTATCAACTTTACTTGATCGATGTCTTGAGGATGTTCCGCGACGTGACTAATAAAATTTTGGGTATCACTAGTGTCACTACTCCAAGCCCTTTTCCAAATGTACAGCTATTAGAAGTTGATAGTTGGAATTCGATTATTCAAAACGCTCAAACCAGAGTTAGAGGCAACCCGCGACTTAAACAAGCGTTGCTTAATTTAAGAAATAATCTCAGCGCGGGAGTGAATCAAAACAACCTTGAGAATCAGCTGATTAGCACTTTATATAATAGTTTTTATAAAGATCTTCTTTCTTTTGGTGTCGCTGTCGTGTACAACACTAGTAATATTCCTGGCGTTGAAGTTGCCGTTTGCCCAAGCGGATCTACCTCGCCGGGTTATTGTTACGATACGCTTTACGCTTATTTGGAAAAAATGAACAGCGGCGTAGAGGAATTAATTTCTACTAATCAAACTTCTGCTTCTATAACATCGGTTGATAGTTTAAGGGCCGCGATTAGAAATTATGATAATTGTTTAAATAAGTTGGCTAGTTTGAATTCAACTGATAGCGAAATCTTATCAGCCTGCGACCAGGCTAATTCTAATTTACAAGCCGCCAATACGAACGTAACCAACGCTTCTAATCAGCTCCAAACCTCGATGAATAATATTTCTTCATACGCGCTTTCCGGCGGCAGCGTCAGCGTGACGACATCATCAATTCCGATCACTGTTTTTCCCGGCGGGATTTTTAATAATTTAGCCAACCCGAGCGGTTACGCCAGCGTTACGCCCCAATCTATTTTTTATAGAATCGAACATTTTCTTAACAGTTTGTCCGTTCCTCTTCTGATCCTTTTAATCACGATTGGCGGTTTGGTTTATCTCTTAACACCTTTGAGCGAAGAGTATGTTAGAAAAGGCCACGGTTGGATAAAATACGCCGTTGTCGGTTACTTCCTTCTTTTGATCGCCTCGGCTATTGTTGCTCTTTTAACTAGTATTTTGGGTTGAGTAAAAAGCGGTAAATTCTTTGAATTATTTATCTATTAGTGATTTTTCTGATCTATGAGCATATCTTTGTTATTGGTTATCCCCAGCGCTCTTGCGATTTGATCGATATGGTTTAAAATAGAATAATTATTAATTTAATTACTGCCCAGTTTAATTAACGGACAGTTTTGGGTCGAATTAAAAAAGTTAAGGTTAGCTAATTAAGAAAAAATGAAGAAATTTTATTCTAGCTTAATTTTAGTAGCCGCTCTCTTCGCTGTTTTAACGCCGGTTATAGTCGCCTTGCCGGTTCACGGGCAAATTAACTTGCCAATTCAAAGTCCTCAGCAGGCAACTACGCAACAAATTTGTCCTGTTGGCAGTACCTTAAATACGTGTATAACCGCAATTTTTGCTATTGTTTTTAAGGTTTTAATTTGGGTTGCCGGCGGTTTGGCCGTGATTTTCTTTATTTGGGCTGGTATTATTTTTATCACCAAGGCCGGCGATCCAGCCTCCCAACAAAAAGCGAAAACAATGTTGATTTATGGCGCGATCGGTCTGGTTGTCGCTTTAGTTTCTTACGCTTTGGTTGCAGCACTTCAAAATATCGTCAACGTTTCAGGTGTTGGCGGTTAGTTTTGTCTTGATAATATTTCTTGGAAATTTTCAATTTTTCTGGCGTTGGTTGCCGAGTTTGACCGAAACAAAATGAAAAAAAATAAACGGATAGTTATTTTATCGAGTTTAAACGGTTTATTCTTGTCTGCTAACCAGACGATTATACCGTGGCAGTATGGTTTGGGTCAACCGCAACCAGCGCCGGAAATCAATTCTTGCGCGAGCGGTTTTAATAATTGCCTTGCTTATCTCTTCACTCAGGTTTTCAACGTCTTGATTATTTTAAGCGGCGCCTTGGCCGTGATTTTCTTTATTTTGGCCGGTATTCTTTTTATGACTAAAGCCGGAGGTAAGCCGGAAGAGGCGAACAAAATCAAAGCTTATTTAATTTGGGGATCGATCGGTTTGGTTATCGCTTTAAGCGCTTATGGTTTGGTTAAACTGATTGAATTCTGGGTCAGTACCGGTATTTAAAACAAGTTAAAAAAATAAAAATTTATTTTAATGCTCAGTCGGTTTAAAAAAGATAAAAAAAATTTTTTTAATATTGCTATCATTGTTTTAATTGGGTTGTTTATTTTTAATCTTGGTTCTGTTTTCGCCGCCGGCGTCGACAGTTTAAATTTTAACCAGACGGGCGTTAGGTGCGGCGGATCGGAGATAAATATTTTTGAACAAAGCGGCGGGGTTAATCTTAGTGTTCGCCAAGGTCTTTTGGGCAAGTGCGTCATTTTTTATTTAATTAAAATTCTAAGTGTTGCTTACACGGTCGTGATGCTTTTAAGCGTTGGTTATTTGATTTATATCGGTTTCAGGTATGTCAGCGGATCAGGCGGAGCGGAAAATATTCACAAACAATTAATTTGGGTGATCTGGGGCGTTGGCGTCGCGATTTTGGCCTTTGCTATCGTCAAGGCTTTAGAAATTAGCTTAACCGGTTAATTTAAAAATAAATGGCAAAATGAAAATTTTAAATCGGGTCAAAATCAAACCAAGTCGTCTGAAAGAATTTAAAAAAGATTTAAAATTTATTTTGGCCGGTGTTATTTTTGTTTTTCTTTTGTTCGGTTTTTTGAAAATCAGTTTTGTCCAAGCGGCAGCTTCTTCTTCATACCAAAATCCATTTCATTACGGTATTAAGACCGGTTCGAATTACCTTGGTTTTTTGCCGACTCAGTCCGCTTGCACTGGCAGCGCCGGCGGTCTCGGTCAGTGTCTTTTGTGGCTTTTAGATAAAACTTTGAGAGTGGTTTACACTTTAGCTTTATTTTTGGCGGTTATATTTTTAATCTGGGCCGGAATAATTTATATCACCAAGCCCGGCAACGCTCCGGACGTGCACAAAAGACTTTATTATGGTTTAACTGGTATTATCGTCGCGGTTTTGGCTTTTAGTATTGTTCAGGGGCTGGAGTTGACATTAAGTGGCACGACTCCGCCGCCGGTTAGCGGCACTGGTGGTGGTGCCGGTTCGCCTCAAGCGCAACCAGCTCAAGTTGTTATCACCGATCTAGGCTATAACAACCAGAGAAGCGGTCTGACTGGTTTTGCCGACCTTAACGGCAGCATTCCCGCTAACGCCGGTGATTGTAGTCTTAGCGCCAGCGTTTATAATGTCACTCAGGGAACGCAGTTGCCGGTTACTGGGACCATAATCAGTCCGCCCGGCGGATTCCTGCTCTTGCTTTCAAGTTTGAATGCCCAACCCGGCGATAATCTTCGTGTTGTTTTTTCAAGCAACAATGTCAGCGCTTGCACTGTGCCGGAATCAACCTATTCTTACACCCTACCGTCAGCGCCAATCGCGGTTCAGCAAACCCAAGTTAATATTCTTTATGGCGGAATAACAATTTATGGCGCGCAGTCATACAGTCTTAGCGGTTTGAATAATAATAATTTTTTCAATTGGATCACAAATCTTGGTTTTGTGTATCTTAATGGTTCATATCTTTACGATCCGCCATTTTATGTTCAAATTAACTATCTCGCTGATAATCCAAACAGCGCTCCGGCTAACTGCGCGGTTCAAGGTTTAATCAGCGGCATTTATGTCAGCGGCTTAAACAACCAAAATATTAATAGCATTACCCAGTCGGATATTAATACTTTTAACCAACCAGTTAGTTTCTACTTAAATAATATCCCGACAACTGGAGGCCAGACTCAACCATTTTCAACCGCGTATATGAGCTTGGGTCTTTTTAATAATACTTACCAGGAGTTAAAGTTGTCAATTCAACCTGGTAGCGATTGCGTTGTTACTAGTGATTATGCTTCGCCCAGACAAATTTCGATTCACGGCGGCCAATAAATAATTTTAAAAACTTTTATGCCTGACCTGCTTCACATTATTCAAGGTTTGTCCCATGTTCTTTATCTGGGCGGTTTGACTTTTTCGGTTTTGATGATAATCATTACCGGGTTTAAGTATGTTGCCGGCGGCGGCAATGTTTCTTCAATTCATCAAAATTTGATTTGGATTATTATTGGCATCGCTATTATTGTTTTAGCCGCGAGCTTGCCAGTCATTATTCAATCGTTTGTCTCGGGCGGAACTTTGCCTTCCGCGCCGACTGGCGCTGGCAACGGCAATAATCCGCCCGGGGTAACTATCAATCCGCCAGGCGGTACGAGTGGCGGCGGCCAAACTTCAAGCATGTCGCTGACTCTTTTGCAGACGAGGGGCAATGCTTTAATAGGTTATTCTGTTGTGGGTACAATCAGCTTGACTCAAGCGGCTATTTGTACTTTTTCCGTTAGAGCTAATGATCAGACGAGCGGATTCGGGATGAATGAAAGTTTCGAGACTAATCCTAGTTCATTTGGCTTTTCCGGTCCCGGCGATATGTTTACTTTGAGTTTACCCAGCCGCGATTTTCACTCAAACGATACGATCGAAGTTGTTCTAACCGGTGTTAGTTCCGGCCCTTGCCAGATTGGTTCGCCTTCAAGTCAAACAATTAACTTGCCTTAACCGCACCCGCCGCTGCTTTCACCGCACTCGACGCAAGTGTAGCAGCTGCCGGTTCTCATCGTCAGACCGCCGCAAAATTTGCAGGGCGGTCCGGGCGATTCGGTCGAGTTACGTTTATTTTGTTCAAAAAGTTTTGGTTGACTTTCCAAGACGGCATAATTTTCCGGCTTTAATTGAAGACCGAGTTCAAATAATTCTTCGCTGGTGAAAAATCTGAAACTTAAATACTTAAAGATGTAATCAATAATTGAACTGGCGATTCTAATCTCGTCGTTATTGGTTACGCCCATTGGTTCAAACCGCATGTGAATAAATTTTTGAGCCAAAGTTTTTAAAGGCACGCCGTATTGGAGGGCGATTGAGACCGAGATCGAGAAAGCGTCTAAAAGACCGGAAAGGGTACTGCCTTGTTTTGACATTCGGATGAAGATCTCGCCGAGATTGCCGTCTTCGTAAAAACTGTAAGTCAAAAAGCCTTCGTGGCCGGCAACGGTGAATTTGTGGGTCTCAGAAGCGCGTCGGTCGGGCAATTTTTTTCTTTGGATTTGAATTTTTTTTTCTTCACCGCTTTTTTTGTTTTTATCGCCACTGTAAAGCGCCTGGGTCGCTTTTGAACCGTCGCGGTAGACGGCGAAGCACTTGATTCCGAGTTTCCAGGCTTCGATATAGGCGTTGTAAATTTCGTCAACGCCGGCCTCATTCGGCATATTGAATGTTTTCGAGATACCGCCCGAGATAAATGGTTGAACCGCGGCGACCATTTTGACGTGGCCGCGCCAATGGATTGAACGTTGGCCGCCAGTTGGCTTAACCGCGCAGTCGAAAACAGCCAAATCTTTCGATTTCAGAATCGGCGCTGTTTCAATATTGCGATTTTTTTCAAGATGGTCAACGATGATTTTAATTTCTTCTTCGTTATAGCCGAGTCGTTTTAACCCGGTCTTGACGGTTTTATTGACGAAGGTCATATAACCGCCGCCGACCAACTGTTTCATCTTGACCAAAGCAAAATCCGGTTCAACTCCGGTTGTGTCGCAATCCATAGCTAAACCAATCGTTCCCGTCGGCGCCAAGACGGTTGCTTGAGCGTTGCGAAAACCAAATCTTTGTCCAAGTTCAAGCGTTTCATTCCAAATTTTTCTGGCCGCGGCCAAAATATCTTTTGGCGCTAACCGACCGTCAATTTCATTGATTTTTTCTCGATGAGCTTCAATTATCTTGAACATTGGTTCGCGGTTTTGCTCAAATTGTTCGAATGGACCAAGTTGAGCAGCCATTTGAGCCGAGGTTTTGTAAGCCTGACCGGTGAGAAGGGCGGTTAAAGAAGCCGCCCAGGCGCGGCCTTCGTCTGAATCATAAGGCAGGCCAAGCGCCATTAAGAGAGCGCCAAGATTGGCGTAACCAAGGCCAATTGTTCGATATTTTCTCGTTTCTTCTTCAATTTGACTCGTGGGATAACCGGCTTTGTCGATTAAAAGATCTTGGGCCATGAACATTATTCGCGCGGTTTGTTTAAAACCTTCGATATCAAAACTGTCGTCTTCGCGCAAGTATTTTAAGAGATTGATCGAGCTGAGATTACAACTGGTGTTGTCAAGAAAAATATACTCGGCGCAGGGATTAGTCGCATTTATTTTGTCTGAATTTTTACAGGTGTGCCACTTTTGGATTGTCGTGTCGAATTGGACGCCGGGATCGCCGCAAGACCAAGCCGCCTTGGCTATTTCTTCAAGAATAAACCTGGCCTTATAGTTTTTAGCGACGGCGCGATCGTGAATATTATAAACCGGCCAATCTTCATCGGCTAAGGCTGCGGTCATTAACTCGTCGGGAATTCGAATGGAATTGTTGCCGTTTTGAAAAAAAATATTTTGCCAAAGAGGATTATTCATGTCGGTTAAGTCATAACCGGCTTCGATCAAGGCGCGGATCTTGTCTTCTTCTTTTGTTTTGACTTGGATAAATTCCAAAATATCCGGATGGTCGGCGTTGAGAATAAGCATCTTGGCCGCTCGGCGAGTCGAACCGCCGGATTTGATCGATCCAGCTACAGCGTCGGCCGCGGTCATAAATGAAATCGGGCCGGAAGAAGATCCACCGCTATTTAAGGTTTCACCTTTGCCCCGCAGGGGTGAAAGATTGATGCCGGAGCCGGAGCCGTTTTTAAAAATTAATCCTTCGGTTTTGATCCAATTTAAAATCGATTCCATCGAGTCTTCGACTGAAAGAATAAAACAAGCCGAACATTGCGGTTTTTCTTTGACGCCGACATTAAACCAAATAGGCGAATTAAACCAAGCCCGTTGGTCAAGGATAAGAAAGGTCAACTCGTTTTCGAAAATTTCCGCCTCGGTTTTAGTTCGAAAATAATTTTGATCTTCAGCCCAGGCCCGGAAAATTTTAACGACTCGGTCGATAATATTTTTTAAAGATTTTTCTTTTTTCTCGCCCTGAAATCGAAAGTATTTTGAACTGATAATATTAATCGCGTTTTGAGAATAAAAATTCGGGAACTCGACATTTTTTTGTTCAAAACTTGGCCCCTGAGATCCGGCAATGACGGCGTCGGTTTTAACCCATTCAACTTGATCGTAGGGCTGAATATTTTCTTGGCTAAAGTATCGGTTCAAGCGAAGAGTTTTGTTTTTGGAAACTGACGTCAATTCTTTTTTGACCGCGGTTTTTTTCATTAAGCTCGTAAAAAAATAATTCGACTAAAATAAATCGATTGAAATAAATTTTAACCCTGGCCTTAGGCGGTTAAATTATTATCGGGATCTTTGTTTGGTTGTCAAATTTTTCCAATGGGGATAGCGGTTTTTATAATTAGGTCGGTTTTCGAGCTGTTTTAAAGGCAATTTCGAGGTTATTTTTTTTAATTCCGGCCGCGATCGAGTTGTTTAAACTAAAAAGTTTTATTTTTGCGAACTAGTCGCGTTGACGAAAGTTTTGACGACTTGAATAATGGCCGCCTGAGTTTTGGGATCGGGATTATTTTTGAGCAATTGGCGGAGAAGCTGGTTGGCTTGGTTAATTTTTTTATTTTCAATATAGACCCTTAAAGTGATCAGGCCGGTTTGAAGATTTTGGCTGGGTTGGTAACCTTTTGCTTCGGCTTGTTCAACTAAAGCCAGGGCTTCTTTGTTTTTATTTAATAACGACATAACCTCGGCGGTTAAGACCAAGCCGCCGGGATAATTTTTATAATATTTTTCCGTCTCGACCGTCAGCTGATAAGCCCGCGCGTCGTTGTTGGTTTGATGCAGAAAGATGGCGTAATTGAGATAAAGGTCGGGGAAGTGGTTAAATTGTTTAACTGCTTGTTCGAAAACAATCTTGGCCTGATTCAAATCAGCCTGATCGGGCAGGTGATTAGCTTTTTCGACATCAACCATCTGGCCCAAAAAGGTGGCGTAGTTGGAAACGATTCTGATGTCGTAGGGATCGCGAGCGTAGGCTTTGCGGAAAACATCTTTAATTAAATTTAGTTCCGCCAAGTTGTTGATGTTTTTAATGTTGCCTTTGAAGTAGTTGCTGACAATAATCGCTTCTTCTTCCAAATAAGGGCCGGCGTAGTTGGCGAGTTGATCGTAATTGGCTAACGCTTCTTCGGGCGGGAGTTTGAGATTGGCGATGATTCTTGAAAGGATGTAAACGTTATAAATATTAAAGAGCAAGCCTAAGCCGACCAGACCGGAAATTAAAATCTTCAGGCTAAGTTGATGCTCGTTCGTTTTTGGTTTTTCCAGTTGGACCGGCCGGGCTATCAGGGCTAAGCCGAAAAAAAACAAGAGGTAGCTCGCCTGCATATCGAAAAGAATAAAGTTGTCAAAAAGGTAGGCGAGGAAGAGCGAGATAAGGATGTATTTTTTGGTTTTATCGTCTTCAGTCAATAAATCGGTCAGGATCGAGCCGTAAAAGATTAGATAAAAAATCGTACCGATCAGACCGGTTGTGACCAAGATCTCAATGTACTTGTTGTGGGGTCGGTCGAAAATAACCTGTTCGTAGTTAAAAATTTTCGGTTCGAACTTGTCGAAATAAGCGATTGGTTCGTTTTCCAAACCGTAGCCCGCGATCGGATGGACAAGCGAGGCCCGGAGAAAAATTTGCCAGGCGATCAGTCGAGCGATGTAAGAAGAGTTGCTTTGAAGGGTGGTGTGAAGGCGGTTGATTCCGGGCAGGTGTTCGGCTATTGGCGATTTAACCAAGCCGTAAAAACCGACGACAAAAATGATAACCAGGCCAAAAAAGGCGAGTTTGCGCCTTTTGTCTTTAATCGAGATTGAAATTAAGGCGATGATTAAAAAAATGCCCGCCGCGCCTAAGGCCAAGATCGAACCGCGAGTTTCCGAGGCGATCATGGCGCCAAGGTTTGCTAAGGCCAAAAGGCTAATGACGATTTTGCCGCTTTTGCTTTTTTCTTCGCGATAAAAATAAAAACAAAGAAAGATGACTAAAAGCGAGAAGAAGCCAATGTAGTCGGCGTTGCCGAGCGTGGCGAAGGGCCGGCTGATATGAAGAGAGAACTTTTGATAAATTTCTTTGTTTTTGT
>JAMCWY010000003.1 GCA_023480925.1 Patescibacteria group bacterium | reverse complement strand
TTTTATTCTTACCCCGACATTCAACAAGCCTTCGACGCTCTGAAAATTCGCGAGATTAAGGCTTTGGCCGGCGTCCCACCGGACTTAATTCCCGCCCTTTTAAACAACCGCTCTAAAATCGAGAAAATTTTTTTGCCGCGCGTTATCGGCGTTTTCTTTAATCAAACCGCGACCAACACGACTAATCTGAATTTTAATTCGATCAGTAGTCAAATTAACCGCGAAGAAATAAAAAACAAAACTTTTGACGGTTACGCCGATATCGCCGACAATATCTTTTCTCGATCGTTCGAAAAACTTTACCACTTGACCCAAGTCTCAACCAATTCAAGCTCGAGCTCAAACTCAAATCAAAATCTGGCGCCGGAATTAACCAGTTCAAGTTCAACGATTGAATTGATTGTGCCAAGAAATTATTTTTTCCAAAAAATCGGCGACTACCTCAAAAATAAATTCGGTTGGAAAATCAACGTTCAGAGCGTTGACAAAATTCAGCTCGAAACAATTCCAAACAAAAATTACCAAGCTCTGCTTTTCGGCATCAACTATAACCTCTACCCGGAACTGACGCCATTCTTCAATCCCATCTCGCCTTACGATCTAACCAACTCCGACAATCCTAAAATTCAAAAAGTGATCCAAAATCTTGAAATCGCCCCATTAAATCAATCCGACTACAGCCAAAATCTTAGTAAAATTGAAGAATTAATTAAACAAAACGAACCATCAATCTTTTTAACCAACCCCGACTATCTTTATCTTGTCCCCAAGAACCTTGGCGGGTATAACGCTTTTTATCTTAACCAACCTGAAGAAAGATTTGATAAAATTGAAGAATGGCACTTAGAAACAAGAATTAAATGGTAAAACTATTCAATTTCAAATTAAAAAAAGAAAATTGGCAGTTAGTTCTTGAACCAAAACGGTTGGTTGCTTTTAGTATTTCTCGTCACCGCGGCTCTTCGAAAATAGACAAACGTATTGAGATCGCCGGTGATTTTGTTTTTGGCGAACGACTCATGGCCGAAAATCTTCTTAAGGCCATCGATCAGATCAATCAAAAGAACCAGGTCAACGAAGCCGGCCTTAGCCTTAATCTGCCAAACTTTTTTACCAAAATTATCTCGATTCAAAACGTCGATCCAAAAAACTTTATCAATATCTTGACACTTAAAGTTCAAAACGAGGTACCGATTTCGCTCGACCGATATTTTTGGACTTACCAAAGACTTTATTCTCAAAATGACTTTAAAAAATTTCTTTTAGTCTTTTACCAGCATAATATCATCGACGATATCAACAACTCGCTCATTCATAAACAAATCCTGCCTCTAATCGTCGAACCAAGTTTTCTCAGCCTTCTCCGTTATCTCCAAACGAAAGTTTCTTTCACGGTTGACAACGCCTACATTGTTCTGATTATTTCAAACTCGGTTATCATCACAATCACTTACGAAAATAATCAAATTCAAAATGTTTTTTCAGAATCAATTAACCCGGACGAAGCGGAAATGATCGTCAACCGAACTTTGACATTTCTGACCTCAAAACTGACCCTGCCCTTAGCTAATATTCTTTTTATGTCCGATATTAATCTGCCTAATTTAGAACAATCCAATAGCAAAATCATCAACCTCAAAAACATTACGGCCAACAACGCCGATGAAATTTTCGGTATCGGTTTATTTGAACGAACCCGAAAATTTCCCAAAGATACAAACGAACTCAGCCTTAATCAAATCAAACCAGTTCAAGAATTCACTTTGACTCGAATCGTTCAAGCGATTTATTTTTGGATCATCTTTCTCATTTTGAGCGCCTCAATCATCAATGTTTTTTTGTTTTATTTTAATAAAACTCTCAAAATCAATAACAAAGATTTCAGCCTCAAAACAAATCAACTGACTCAAACCGCCGGCGGTAAAAACATTAACTCTGATCAACTTCGATCCAACTTGAATCAATTTTTAACCGAATCAAACCAATTAATTGATTCGAAAAAAAATTATTTTTCTTACGTTGACACGGTTGAAAATTCCAGTCTCAAACCAAACTTGGCCAAAACAACCCTGACGAACGACAGCCTTAAATTTACTTTCACGGCCGGGGCTGACCAAATTCCAAACCTTCGTCAAAGAATTCAACAACTTTTACCCAGCTTTCAAATCAACCAAGGTCAAAACAGCTCGACCACGATTGAAGCCAGCGCTAATTTCTGACAATACTTGGAATATGTTAAAATAAAAAACAATGGCAAGAGTTTGCGCCGTCTGCGCCAAAGGCAAAAATAAGGCGACCAAAAGGTTAAAAACGAGAAGTCAGTACAATCCGACTGAAAGTTATTTTCAGAAAGCCAATCTTCAATGGCTGAGTTTGACTAATGGCCAAAGAATTAAAGTTTGCTCCAAGTGCCGTCGGGCTTTGATAAAAAAGAAATTAGAAATTAGACCGCCTGACATTATCTCAACTAAAACTTTAACCCGGCCAAAAAAACGAAATTAGTTTGCCTTGAAGTTAATCGTTAAACCTTAACCAAGGCGTCAAGCCGGAACGAGACGGGGCGTAGCCCAGTTGGCCTAAGGCGCAGGCATGGGGTGCCTGAGATCCCGGGTTCAAATCCCGGCGCCCCGAAATTTTATTTAACCCAAATGAAAGAAAGTCTGATCTCCGCCAGAAATTTTTTCAGCGAGATTGTTTATAAAAATATTTTCAAAAAAATTTTTTTTCTAATCGAACCGGAAAAAATTCATAATCGCTTTATTCAGCTCGGCCGAAAACTTGGCCAAAAATCTTTTAACCGAAATTTAGTCGGTTTTTGTTTTAATTATTCCAATCCGAAACTCAATCAGAATATTCTTGGTTTGAATTTTTCCAATCCAATCGGCTTGGCTGGTGGATTTGACAAAAACGCCGACTTAATCGAAATCCTGCCAATGATTGGCTTCGGCTTTGCCGAAGTCGGATCAGTTACGGCTCAATCATACGCCGGCAACGCTCAACCTCGACTTTGGCGTTTAAAAAAATCGCGAGGCTTGGTTGTTAATTACGGTTTAAAAAACGATGGCGCGAAAAAAATTTTTGAAAAAATCAAAAATAAAAAAATCGCGATTCCGCTCGGTCTCAATATCGCCAAAACCAATAGCCGCGAAACAACCGACATTGAAGCGGGCGTTAATGATTATTTCCAAACCTATCGGTTGTTTTCAAACTTAAATCAAATTGGTTATTTTACCATCAACATCAGCTGCCCCAACACTTACGACAGCCAATCCTGGTCCGAACCAGTTCGATTAAATCAACTTTTAGACAAATTTGATTCGCTCAAAAGCGCTAAACCGATCTTTTTAAAAATCTCGCCCGACCTAAACGACCAAGAGGTTGAAACAATTATCGCCGTAAGCCAGAATCACCGCGTCAACGGCTTTATCTGTTCCAATTTGACCAAAAATCGCGCCAATGCTCTTTTGGTTGACGATTCAATCCCAATTAGCGGCGGCGTCAGCGGCCGACCGGTTAAAGATTTAAGCGATCGTCAGATCGGCTTGATTTACAAAAAAAGCGAGGGCCGATTTTTAATCATCGGCTGCGGCGGAATATTTTCCGCTCAAGACGCTTACGCAAAAATAAAACTTGGCGCTTCGTTGGTTGAACTAATCACCGGCTTAATTTTTGAAGGACCGCAATTAATTAGCCAGATCAATCAGGGCCTGATTAGACTAATGAAAAAAGACGGGTTTAATTCAATCAGCCAAGCGATTGGCAACGCTAATTAAAAACTAAGATTAAAATGATGGAGAGGTTTATTTGGACAAAACACTCTCAGAGCAAAATGCGTTTTTACGGTTTGTCCGAAAGTCGGGTTAAACGAGTTTTCCATAATCCCAAAAGAATCGAAGCGGGCGTGGCTGAAGCGACGGTCGCGGTCATGCAACCAGCTTCGACCAAAAGAAAAAATGGCCAATTGATTTGGCGGCAAGAAATTTGGGTGATGTTTCAACAGACAAAATCAAAAATTAAAATTATATCCGCTTGGCGTTATCCTGGCGTTAGCCCGAATAAAAATCCGATTCCCGAAGAAATTATCAGAGAGATTAAAGAAGCCGGCTTAATCGAATAAATTTTAGTTAAACCAAAATAAGCAAAAGACTTTTGAAATTAAATTTTAAATCAGCTCAGCTTAATCGAAAATCGAAATTCGATTATCCGGTTTCAATGTAATTAAGGCTTTTTTTGTCAATGGCCGGATTGACGGAATTTTTAAGCGGCCGCGAACGCGTTTATTCAATTTCAATATATTGACTTTTTCGACTTGAACGTTAAAAATCTTTTCAACCGCTTCCCTAACTTCTTTTCGATTCGCTTTTGGTTGAACTTTAAAAATATATTTATTTAACTTCAAAAGATCCCTTGATTTTTCCGTCAGCACCGGCGCGAGTAAAATATCTTTGGCGAAAAAATATTTTGTCTTGCCGACAATCCTCAAATCTTTTTCCTTTTTGTCTTCCCGGTCCGATTGGTTTCGATTTAAAGAATTTTTTTCTTCACGCTTTTTTTCTTTCTCGGCCGACCGACGCTTTTCTGTTTCTCTTCTTCTTTTAAAAAAATCTAAAACACTCATTGTTTAAATTAAACTTTGGTTAAAGCCGGCTTTTGGTTCAAATCGATCTCGTCCGACTTCGGCCTGATTAAAGTAAATGTTTTTTCAATCAGATCAAGACCGCTTGGTTCCAAAATTAAATAACGATGATTCAAAAGAGCCAAGATGTTCAAATTTCTCGCCTCAATCGTTTCGACGTAAGACAAGTTTGCCGTAATTCGAATAATCGCCTGATCTGGTTGGGTTAAAGCGACTAAAGTCGATTCGAACTTTTTTTGTTCGCCGTCTTTTTTCCGGCCGGCTCGAGCTTTAAGAAATTTGGCCAAGATTTTTTCCATCGATTTTGTTTTTAAATCGTTTGGTTTTATATTTTCAATCACTCGAACCGAGTCAGATTTAAGTTTCCCCGCCACCACCATCAAAATTGCTTTTCGCCTCATTTTTTTGGGGATTTCAACACTTTTATCTTCTTCGTTTCTTGGCCCGAAAGTAATACCGCCGCCGCGCCAAATTGGCGATCGGCGCGAACCGTGTCGAGCCCGACCAGTACCCTTCTGCCGCCATGGTTTTCGGCCACCGCCTCGAACGTCGCCTCGATTTTTGGTGTGAGCGAAAGGATAATAGGAATTTAAAATCTGCCAACGCGCTGCTTGATGAATCAATTCCGGCTTAATGATAATCTGATCAAAAATTTCCGGCGTTTCAATCTCGGAAACAATCTCGGCCAATTGATTATAAACTGGAATTTTCATTTTTTTCTTCCGTGGCTAAGCCCTCGGGTTATTCTTTATCTTTTTCGATAATCTTTCTCGACCGTGATTGGTCAAGCTCGCGTTCCGAATTTCAACCAAACTATTACGGTGGCCGGGGATCGCTCCTCGAACCATAATTAAATTGTTTTCCGGATCAATTTCAACCACCTCGAGATTTCTAACTGTCACTCGTTCGCCGCCCATCCGACCAGCCATCTTCTTGCCTTTGATCACTCGCTGAGGCGTCGTCGCGCCAATCGAACCGGGGTGACGATACTTTGTCCCTTGACCATGAGTTCGGGGCGCGTCGCGAAATCCGTGACGTTTAACCACGCCCTGAAAACCCTTAGCTTTGCTCACGCTTGAAACATTAACTTTTTCACCAACCAAAAAAATATCGGCTTTGACATCGTCTCCAATCTTATAATCGCCCATCTCACTTTGATCACTTAAACGAAATTCCCGGATCAGTTTAAATCGTCCGAGTTTTTTAACTTGACCCAAAATTGGCTTCTTGATCTTTTTTTTATCGCCAAAACCGAGCTGAACGGCCGAATAACCGACGCCGTTCGTTTTTGTTTTCACCCCAGTAACAAGACAAGGCCTGGTTTGAATAACCGAAACCGGAATTATCTTGTTATCTTGAAATATCTGAGTTGAACCTAATTTTTCTCCCAAGATAAATTTAGCCATCACGCTTCTGACTTTTGGCTTAATCAACCGAAAAGCCTATAAAATTTTAGCTCATCTTAATTTCAACCTCGACTCCGGCAGGCAAATCAAGACCGGAAAAAATTTCCGTCACTCTCTGAGTCGGGTTGATCACATCGATCAATCTTTTGTGAATTCTCATCTCAAACTGTTCGCGGCTGTCGTTATAAATAAAAGCTGCCCGATTAACCGTGTACCTTTTAATTTCCGTTGGTAAAGGCACCGGTCCGCGAACTTGAACGCCGGACTTCGTCAACAAGTCAATCAATTGAACCACATACTTGTCAATTAATTTTGAATCGAAAGATTTCAATCTGATTCTAAGTTTGCTTTGAGTTTTTTGCTGAGTCATCAAAAAATAAAATTCTAATCAAATAATAACACGATTGCTTTGTTTATAACGCTAAACCAAAATTATATTTTAATTCAAATTAAATTTTATTACTTAACCACTTTTGTCACGACACCCGCTCCAACGGTTCGACCGCCTTCACGAATGGCAAATCTCAAACCTTCTTCGAGCGCGATCGGATAAATCAATTTAACTTTGAAAACGGCATTATCACCGGGCATAACCGCCTCAATTCCATCAGCCAAAGTAATCTCGCCGGTCACATCGGTCGTTCTGAAATAGAATTGCGGCTTATAGCCGGAAACAAACGGCGTGTGTCGGCCGCCTTCTTCGGTCGTTAAAACATAAACCTCAGATTCAAATTCCGTGTGGGGCGTGATCGTACCGGGTTTGGCTAAAACCATTCCACGCTCAACTTCTTCTTTTTTCGTTCCTCGAATCAAAACGCCGACATTATCACCCGGTCTGGCTTCGTCCAAAGACTTATGAAACATTTCTAAGCCAGTTGCCACGGTTTTAAACGGACTTTCGCGCAAACCGACGATTTCAACTTCTTCGTTTACTTTCAAAATTCCCCTTTCAACCCGGCCTGTCACAACCGTGCCGCGGCCCTCGATTGAAAAAACATCTTCGACCGGCATCAAAAACGGTTTGTCATTTTGTCGAACCGGCGAAGGAATATAATCGTCCAAAGAATTAAGCAACTCCAAAATCGGTTTGGCCCACTCGTCATCAACCGTTTTTGCCTCCAAGGCTTTCAAGGCCGAACCCTTGATCACTGGCACGTCATCGCCCGGATAGCCGTATTTTTTCAGCAAGGTCCGAACATCTTCCTCAACTAACTCAATCAATTCTTTGTCCGAAACCATGTCAACCTTGTTAATAAAAACAATGATTGAAGGAACGTTAACCTGTTTGGCCAACAAAACGTGTTCGCGCGTTTGTTGCATCACGCCATCGTTTGCGGCGACAACCAAAATCGCTCCGTCCATCTGAGCGGCGCCGACAATCATGTTCTTAATGTAATCGGCGTGGCCGGGCGCGTCAATGTGAGCGTAGTGTCTTTTTTCCGTTTCGTATTCGGAGTGATGGATATTAATCGTAATACCTCGAGCTTTTTCTTCGGGTGCGTTGTCAATCTGAGCGACCGTTTCAGCCTTTGAAACCAATCCTTTAAGTTTTAAAACATTTTGAATCGCGGCGGTTAATGTTGTCTTGCCATGGTCAATATGACCAATAGTGCCGACGTTCAAATGTTCTTTTGTCCGATCAAATTTTTCTGCTGCCATTTTATTTTATCTTTAATTAATTTTATTGACTAAATTAAAACGACTCTAACCGTTTTTCGTTAAAAATCCGGCAAAAACTTATATTTAAATTCTACCTTTAATTTTAAGGGATAAATCGCAAAAGTCAAGATTAGCGTACGTCTTATCTGGTTCTCGTCTAATTAGTGACAAGCGCTGACGTTAACGCCCTTAACTTTGTCGGACAACCAAACGCAAAAGACAAAATCGTTACCGCGATTTTTATAAAAATAATATTTGTGCGTTTGAGGATCTGATAACTCCGCTTTTGAATCAAGGTAGCCTTGTTTTTTTAATTCTTCGAGATTATTAGGAAAGGCCTGATTCGAGTAGTAATAATCCTGAATCGCCAAAAGAATATTGGCCGCGTCTTCAACTCGAATCCGATCGAATTCTAAAATCTGGTTATTTTTTTTAACTTGATTCAAGTTCGCCTGAATGAATTTAATTTCATTTAAATTTTCAAAAACCTGAATAGTCAAAATCAAATTACTTAGAACCAACGCAAACAATAAAAACAAAATAACGACATCGTTTAATTTTAGTTTAAAAACTGAACCGATAAATTTTTTCATCTCTAATTCAGTCTAATTCTAAATATATGATTGATCTTGGGCAGAGTTGGTTGAGACGACGGGACATAACTTGGTTGCGGTTGATAAACCGAAGAATAATTTGACTGATTGATATTTTCCAATTTTTTTATCTTGCTTTCAAGAACATCAACGCGGTTTTCAAGCCTATTTAAACGTTGAGAAAAAGTGTAGATCGCTTCCCAGACGGCGACAAAAGACGAATTAGTTGAACCGGCTGAATTAGTCACCTGGCTGGAGCTAGATGCCGTCAAATTGCCGCTCCAAACGGTTCCGCCGCCGCCTCCGCCCCCACCGACGGAGCTACTATTCGAAGAAGGACTAGAAGTAGCCGCCGCGGCCGCCGTAAAAGACCGGCTTGCGTTTGAACTTTTATTTGACCACCAAACCGAGGTTTTAAAAAAATAATTGCCTGGATTTGGCACATTGAGCGTTAGATTGGTAATAAAGTTTTGACTCGGCTGGATTAATTTAGCCGCTGAACTGTAAGCGATGTTACCAGCGCCGCCACACTGGTCAATAATAGAAACAACAACGCAATAGTCGTAGGTGTATTCAAAAGCGGCGGTGCCTTCGTTTGTAATTGTAATATTAGCGGTGATATTAGGAACAGTATTGTTAGTGATGTTATTAATCACCACTTGCGCCGGGGAACTGACAATTTCAATTTCACGCGTCAATGATGTCGGCACGTCGTTTACGGTCGCGTAGAACATCGGCGTTACTTCCCTGCCAGTCCAAGCAGCATCGCTGGGGATGACATAGGTCGCTTCATAAGTGCTCGACGCGGCAAGAGGAGTCATACTAGTTGCCGAAACCAATTCCTGCCAAGTGGCGCCGTCCCAATAGCGCAAACGCCAGATTGGTATGCTGTCCGGAGTTACTGGATCAAATCCGCCATTTGCATCTCTCGCAAGCACTTGAAGAGTAAAACGCGCCGTGTCGCCGAGATTGTAAGTTTGATTCCAGCCAACTGGCTGCAGGAGATATTCTCCGGTATCAGTGTCAATATAAAACGAGGTAGGAGCAGAATAAGAAGACCATTGGCCTCCGGAATCCTGATATCGAACCTGGAAATAATGAGAACCGTTAAGTAGTGCTCCGGAAGGAACTGTTAGCGAGGTAAGACTAGATGTGGCGCCGGAATCATATTCAGGACTGGCAAAATTTATATCATTATCAATTTGCCATTCGCTCGCGCTTTGCGTATGCCCTGGTTCATCATCGGAAAAAGCCGAGGCGGAAAGCGTTGGAGTCAAGGTAGTAATCGTTATACCATTTGCCGGCGAGGAATTGGTCGGCGTATGTATAAGATTGGTGGTGAAGGTAGTACTAGTTGAATATGACGACCAGCTATTAAGCGCACCAGACGAATCTTGGTAGCGCACCCGCCAGTAATAAACCGTGTTATGCGCCAGTTCGCTTTTCCCGGCTAAGCTGTTGGCAAAAACACCGTTGGCGGCATTGACCGTGGTGGATGTTTCGCCGCTTGTGCTGGTTCGCGTCCATTCCGGGAAAAGAAAATTAGAGTTGTCGTCAACCTGCCAGTTGCTTGCCGCATTAGTATCGCTTGCGTCCGGATCGGAAAACGCCGATGCGGTTAAAGTCGGAGTAAGTAATTGGAGAGTGGCACCATTCGTAGGCGAAGAATTAATCGGTGTGTTTGGCGGAGAGTTTGGCCTTAATTCTTCAGCGCCAAAAGTGTTAAAATTATCTGTTTCTGATTTATAACTTGCCGCAATCCAAGCGGCTGAACGGACAGTGTTTGAGATATGAAGCTCATCAATTAGGCCGTTCATGTACAAAGAGCAGGAAGTATATCCTGCACCAACACATTGGTTTCCAATTTGATTGTTTCCGGTATTCGCTGTGACTGTTCCTGCGCCGGAAGCTCTTTGTGTACCATCAACATAAATATACACATTTGTACCATCGAAAACTCCGACTATATAATGCCATTGTCCATCAGCCACAAAAACACCTGAATTTACCGTTCCGCTGTCACTCCACATAGCTACCTGTCCCGCTTGCAACCAAAGTTGATATCCATGTGGTGCTCCATACGATGTCCAAATAGCTTGGCTAGTTGTATTGTTAGTCTTCACCCATGCGCTAACAGTTATTACTGTAATGTTGTCAATATTTGCATTGTTGTCAATTTTTATAAAATCGTTTACTCCATTGAAACTTTGAGCCCCGTCTATCTGTCCCAATGAAGAAGGATTTGGGTCGGTAGCCGAAACTTTTGTACCATTATTTGCATTAGCAGTTGAATCAAATGTTGTGGTACCGGATGTTTCTCCTAAGTGCTGAACCAAGACATAATTTGAATTCCACACCGCAGTTTTATTTTGGCCATCTATGGCAGAGGTGTTGCCATAGTACATATAGATATAATCCGTGCTTGAAGAAGCATTTATTTGAGGAATTTCGACCCAGATAGTAGAGGTACCTGTGCTATCCCATTTTTCTATTTCATAAGGTAAAAGTGTTGTTCCGTCAGAGTCGGTAAATCTGATGTCTTGGCCCGCGTTTTGAGTATTGGCGTAATTGATTCTGGTTGAATCAAGTTTGACCAGTACCGGAAAATTAACCAAATTCTCGGTTGAAGAAGAATTGTTAAAAGTAATTTGTTCGCGATATTGCCAGTTCCCAAGCCACGAGTTAGCAGCCTGCGCCTTTTGCGGTAAAAGAGAAGAAAGAAACAAAAGAAAACTGGCTATGACCAATAGCTCAAAAGATTGCTTGGCGTTAAAGCAAACCCTGCGGGCTCGTTTTACTCTCTCTCTCTCTCTCTCTTGTGTCGCGCTTGGTTTTGGCTAAAGTTTAGATACATATCTTATACAAGCATTATACCACTCCCTCCCCACTGAAAAAATCCAACAGAAAGACCGCACGGATTCCTCCCCAAACCTCTCCCCCGCGCGCTCCGTTCCGTGCGTGGCGCATCAGTTGGGATTCTACTGGAAATAAGTCCAAACTTTTTGGCATAATGACAACAATTCTGAATTCGAAGAAAGATTGACTTCGCCCACGCCTTTTGTGCTGGCTCGGGTTCCCGTTTCCGCCAAGTCCCGCCAAGACATTTTAAATTCCGCCAAGAGTATTCCTCCCGCAAAAATAGTTTTGCTTTGCCTCGCCCGCATTGTAGCCCCGTCGCACTGCCCGAATACTTAGAGGGCAGACCCCCCCGAAAGAAAAACACTCCTTGTTGTATTTCTGATTTGCGCGCGCCCGATTTTTTATGAAAAAGGAAAGGGTGTTTTTCTTTCGAGGTTGCCGAGCGGAGCGAAGCGGTGGTGGAGCTGATTCATTCACCGATTTTGAGAATAGGTTCTAATTTAGTACAATAAATACACAAAAACAGAACTCAACGGCTTTAAAAAAGACGTTGAGTTCTGTTTTTGTGCCCCCAGGGGGAATCGAACCTCCAACCACCAGCTTAAAAGGCTGTTGCTCTGCCAATTGAGCTATGGGGGCGATATTTTTATTATAATCTGATTATTTTAATTCTCAACATCTCCACCCAAAATAATATTTTTTATTTCAAGACAAAAATAAGATTGACCAAATATTGAATTAAATTTGCCAGAAAAGTTTTTGATAATGAACAATTCGCTCTTTGATTTTTTCAATGACCGGCGCCATCAGTTTGTAAGGCGTGATTGTCGATTCAATTATCTGCGCGCTCAATTCTTCTTTCCAAATTTTTCGGAATTCGGTGTTCAGATGAATAATCTTAGCGCCGGCCTCGATTGCCGCCCGGAAATCTTCATCGGTCAAACCCGAACCGCCGTGCAAAACAATTTCAACCGCGCCGATTTGGGCTTTAATTTTTCTAATCCGATCGAAATCAATAATAATTTTTTGGTCGGGAATACCGTGGATGTTGCCGACCGAAGGCGCTAATAAATCAACGCCCGTCGCCTCGACAAACGCCCGAGCCTGATCGGGCTGAGTCAAATACTCCGGCTTCATCTCAATCTTACCCTCCAGTTCCGACTCGCCCGGCAAAAAACCCAGCTCGCCCTCGATCAAAATATTTTTGTCCCGCTCGTCTCTGAGACCGACAACCTTTTTTGTCGCTAAAATATTTTCTTGAAAATCCAAACGCGAACCATCGAACAAAATCTCATCGTAATCAAGTTTAATCACTCGTTCCGCTTTTTCAACGCTCTTAGTGTGATCGGCGTTAAGAAAAACCGGCCAGTCTTTTCGCGCTTCCGCCGTCAAAGTTTTTGCCGCCGCTTCGCCGACATAAGCGCGTTCGCCTTCGGAAACGCCAAAAAGTAAAGGCAAACCCGTCGCCTTGACCGATTCAATCCCGGCGTGGAACTGTTCGAGGCTGGCGAAGTTATAATGCAAAATCGCCTGGCCCGGTTTCAAATTTTTTAAAATTTCCCGAAGATTCATTTTTTTTATTTTAAATTAACGATTTAAGTAAAAATAAAAAATTTTATTTTAAATCAGCGCATCTTGTTCAAGCCAGCTAAATCAAATAAAATTTTTTAGCGCGGCAACCGAATAAAAACATACCAAATTATACTGGCTACGCCGGCGCCGGTGATAAAGCCGGACAAAGACGAAGCGATAAGATGACCAAACTTATGTTTATATTTGGGCGGATCCGCCTCGACGATAAACTCTTTTAACAGTTTGTTCGTATCGAAATTTAATTTGACTAAACTCATTGATCTTTTTAACTTAAACCAATGATTGTTTAAATAATTTTAACTTACTTCCGCGATTTTTAAAAAATCAAAAAGCTTACGGCTCAATCGTCAAAATTTTAACTTCGTCCGGCCTGACCTCAAGAATCGAATCCGCCTTCAATTCGAAAGACTCGGCTTGGTTCTGATTTAAAATCTTTATTTTTCCTTTTTGGGCAACCGCGATCAAGGGCCGATGATGAGCCAAAACCGTGATTTCGCCGGCCTCAGTCATCAAATTTAAACCGTCAATTTCTTGATCACGCTCAACTCCCGCTTCGGTTACAAATTTAAAATGAAACTTTACCATCATTTTAATTATATAATAATCATAAAATAAACCAATGACGGCCAAAATAGATGGAAAAATAAATTCAAACCAGTTTCAAGAATTGATTGGCGCGATCAAGAAATATTGCCAATTAAATGAAACGGAATTGGAATTAATTAAAAAAGCTTTCACCTTCAGCCAAGAAGCCCACCGTGGCCAAAAAAGAAAATCGGGCGAACCTTATTTCAACCACGCCTTCCAGACCGCTTTAAAGATTAGCCAGTGGCAGTTAGACTTGGCCACTGCCGCCGCCGCGCTCTTACACGACGTCGTCGAAGACACCGACATTTCTTTGGAACGGATTAAAAAAGAATTCGGCGATGAGATCGCTTTTCTTGTCGATGGCGTGACTAAGATCAGCCGAATCAAATACCGCGGCAACCAAGCTCAGATCGAAACTTTAAAAAAAATGATTTTGGCCATGAGCGAAGACATTCGCGTCGTCTTCATTAAGCTGGCCGACCGGCTCCACAATCTCAAAACCCTCAATGCTCTGGCGCCAAACAAACAAAAACGAATCGCTCTTGAAACAAACGAAATTTATTCGCCTCTCGCCTACCGTCTGGGTATGAGTAACCTGGCCGGCGAACTCGACGATCTCGCCTTCCCCTATCTTCACCCAACCGAGTCCAAATGGTTGAAAGAAAATGTCAAAGAAAAATTTCAAGAACGAGAAAGATACCTTGAAAATGTCAAAAAGATAATCGGGACGGAATTGGAAAAGAATAAAATCAAACCAATCCGAATCGATACTCGAGCCAAACGTTACGCCAGTCTTTACAAAAAAATTCTCCGTTACGATATGGACCTTAGCCAAGTTTACGATTTAGTCGCGGTTCGAATTATCGTTCAGACAGTCGAAGAGTGTTATGCCGTTCTTGGTTTTATCCACAAACTTTGGCCGCCTCTGCCCGGCCGGATTAAAGACTACATCGCCCTGCCCAAACCAAACGGCTATCGCAGCATTCACACGACCGTCATCTGCGAAGAAAACAAACCAACCGAATTTCAAATTCGAACGCTCGAGATGCACGAAGAAAATGAAAACGGTATTGCCGCTTACTGGTTTTATAGCCAAGCGAAACAAAGCAAAAATTATTTAAAAGCCAAAACGATTTTTGCCGACCGGAAAGAGTTAAATTGGATTGAACAATTGAAAAATTGGCAAAATAAATTTGACAGCCAAGATGATTTTCTCCAATCGCTTAAAATTGATTTTTTTAAAGACAGAATTTTTACGATCACGCCCAAGGGCGAAGTTTTCGATCTGCCGGCTGGGTCAACGCCAATCGATTTCGCTTACGCCGTTCACACCGAAATCGGCAACCACTGCGTCGGCGCCCGGGTCAACGACAAAATCGTCAATCTCGATCAAATTCTCCAATCCGGCGATATTGTTGAAATTTTGACTCAAAAAACGCGGCGGCCATCGGAATCCTGGATTCGTTTTATCAAAACCGACCGAGCTAAAAAGAAAATCAGAAACAAGCTTCGCCAAGACGATCCATTCAAACGCGAACGGCTGGCTGAGATAAAAATCCTGGCCGAAGACAAAATTAACTTGATTAAAAACATTTCCGACATCATCGCCCAAACCAAAACCAACATCAAAGAAATCCACTCAAACCCAAACGGTCATTTCGCCCAAATAAAAATTAAGATCAATTTCGATAATAAAGAAAAAACGGAAAAAATTTTGATCAAACTAAAAAATATCAAAGTCATCAAAGAAATTAGTTACCGATTGATTTAATTATTTCCAAAAATCCGCGAATTTAAAATTCGCCCCGGCGTTTTATTATGCCGCCCTAAAACTAAATTTCGGTTAGTCCGACTGATTAGTTTTAGTTATCTTTTGTCAAAACGCCTTTCATGTAAAAATCGTCTTCGTCAATTCGATCATAATCGCCATTGACTAATTTCTCAAACTCACTAATCGTCTCTTCCAACCTAACTTCGGTTCCGGCTCGACCGGTGTAAGCTTCGGCGACAAAAAATGGCTGAGATAAATATTTTTGAATCTTTCGAGCGCGATAAACCGTCAACTTATCTTCTTCGGATAATTCCTCCATGCCCAAAATCGCGATAATATCCTTAAGGTCTTGATACTTCTGCATAATTTGTTGGACTGACTTAGCCACCTGATAATGACGCTGACCGATAATTTTCTGATCCAAAGCGGTCGAACTTGAAGCGAGCGGATCAACGGCCGGATAAATTCCTAACTCCGCCACCTCGCGGGAAAGAACAATAGTCGAATCAAGATGGACAAACGTTGTCGCCGGCGCCGGATCAGTGATATCATCGGCCGGAACGTAAATCGCTTGGATCGAAGTAATCGAACCCGTTTCGGTTGAAGCGATCCTTTCCTGGAGATAACCCATCTCGCTCGCCAAGGTTGGCTGATAGCCGACCGATGACGGCATCCGGCCAAGTAAGGCGGAAACTTCGGAACCGGCTTGGACGAAACGAAAAACATTATCCATAAAGAAAAGAACGTCTTTATTCTCGGCGTCGCGAAAATGTTCAGCCATAGTCAAAGCTGAAAGCGGCGTTCGATAACGAGCGCCCGGCACTTCATTCATCTGGCCAAAAATCATCGCCGTGTTTTTCATTACTCCGGCCGCGGTCATTTCCAAAATTAACTCATTCCCTTCCCTCGTTCGTTCACCGACGCCGGCGAAAATCGAAGTGCCTTGATATTTGTAAGCGACGTTATGAATCAACTCCATCAACAAAACCGTCTTGCCGACACCGGCGCCGCCGAAAAGACCAACCTTGCCACCCTTGACCACCGGCGTCAATAAATCAACAACTTTAATCCCCGTCTCCATAATTTCAACTTTGGCCGAAAGCCTCGTCAGACTTGGCCCTGATTTAAAAATTGAAGCGGTCGCAACCGAATCGGCTAAATTTTCTTTTTGATCGATCGGTTCGCCTAAAAGATTAAAAACCCGACCAAGAACCGGCTGACCAACCGGAACGGAAATCGACTGGTTCAAACGCTTGACTCGGCCGCCGCGCCAAAGACCGTCGGTTGGTTTTAAACTAACCGCTCTGACTCGGCCGGGCGAAAGGTGGCTCTGAACCTCGAGAACGATTCGACCCGAACCAATTGGTTTGTCTAAAATTTCCAACGCCTCATGAATTTCCGGCAACTCGTCTTCCTTAAATTCAATATCAACAACCGTGCCGATAATTTGGAAAATCTTACCTTCGACTATATTCGAATTCCGCCTTTGGCCAAGATGATCTTGATTATTTTTTTCTTCGTCCATTAAAAATTTTTAAAATTAGTTTTTTAACTTCAAACTAAATCGTTAATTAACTGACTCGAGCCGGAAATGATCTCCAAAAGCTCCCGCGTAATTTGACCTTGTCTCAATTTGTTATAAACTAACTTCGTCTCAAACATCATTTCACTCGCGTTCTCAAAAGCCCGCTGCATCGTGATCAAACGAGCGGCTTGTTCGGCCGAGTTCGCCTCCAAAATAATCAGATAGATTAAATAACTAAAGGCTAATTCCAAAACTGTCGGCAAAACTTTTTCCGGACTGGGTTCGATCAAATATTCAAACCGTCCAACGGCCGGCTTAACCTTGGTCTGATCGGAAAACATTCCTTGGCGAGGAATAATATTTTCAAGCTGACGATCAAATGTTTCAAAACTAAAAGGATAAAGATCAACAACCTCAACCTTTTGTTTTAAGACTGAATAAAAATTATTATAAATAACCGCGACCCGGCTATAAATATTTTTGATCAAAGCCCTTTTAAGAAACTCGATCAATTCGGTTATGTCGCTTTTAGTTATAACGTTCTCAAAATGTTCAAAAGCAAAAATTGGTTCAAAACCTCTTTTTTTAAAATGATTTTTCGCCTTTCGGCCGATTAAACCGAGATCAAACTGACTCTTGTCTAAATCAGCGATTATCGATTCAGCTTGGCGGAAAATATTCAAATCAAACGATCCGGCCAAACCTCGATCCGAGGCAATCACAATCACTAAAATCTTTTTAGCCAAATCAGCTCGACCGGCGGCGGCTTGATTAAATAGATAATGGTTAGGCAAGTTGTTGTTTCTTTTTAAAAGTTCTTTGAGAAAAAGCAAAAGCTCATAACCAAGAAATCTCGCTTTTAACATTTTCATTTGAACCCGACGAAGTTTGACCGCCGCCGTCAAACTAATCGACCGGGTCATCTTTTGAAAACTCGCCAAAGATTTAATCTTTCTTTTTAAACTCCGCGAAGATGTTTGTTTCATCGCCTTAACGATTATCGCCGCTGCCCTTGATTTGATCTCGCTTTAAACGTGAATTTAATTTTTTTAAATTTGTTTTCGCGATTTGGTCAAGAGATAATTTTAATTCCGTCGCCAATTGAGCCAGATACCACAAAACATCGCCCAGTTCTTTTTCTAATTCCGATCGAACCAACTGATCAACTTTGTAATTTTTGTCTCGGATGATTTTTTTAATCTTATCCAAAACCTCGCCCGTCTCGCCGCCCAAACCGAGAGCCGGATAAATAAAATCTTTGCCGCGACGGGGATAAATCGCGGTCCGACGAGATTTTTCTTGATACTGTTTAAAATTCATTTTAGTTAAATTTAATTACTCCGGTTCTGGCGAAAAGATTGGACAAAATTTTTTAAATACTGATTTAATTTTTCAACCAAAGTATCGTCAATATCCGCTTTGGTTTTTAAGGCCGTGGCCAAATCCGCCTGGTCCAAATTTAAATCCGCCAAAAGTTTATTCTCGAAATAAAAAATTTCGGCCGAGCTGAACCCGTCAAGATAACCCTCGTTCGCGGCGAAAAACAAAACCGCAATTTTTTCAAAACTAAGCGGTTGAAGATTCTCTTGTTTTAAAATTTCGGTCAAAACTCGACCTCGTTCCAATTTTTTCCTGCTCGCCTCGGCCAAATCACTCGTGACCTGAGCGAACGCTTCCAATTCGCGAAATTGAGCCAGATCAAGCTTCAATCGGCCAGCGACTTTTTTCATTAACTTGGTCTGAGCCTGTGAACCGACGCGCGAAACGCTCAAACCGATACTGATCGCCGGCCGAAAGCCTTTATTGAATAAATCGGTCTCAAGATAAATTTGACCATCGGTGATTGAAATTAAATTTGTTGGAATATAAGAAGAAATATCGCCGAGTTGAGTTTCGCAAATCGGCAAGGCGGTCAACGATCCGCCTTCTTTCAATTTCGCCGCTCGTTCCAATAAGCGCGCGTGCGTGTAAAAAATATCGCCCGGATAAGCCTCGCGGCCAACCGGTCGTTTTAAAAGCAAACTCAATTCCCGCCAAGCCCAAGCGTGCTTAGTCAAATCGTCGTAAATCACAACCGCGTCCTGACCGTTATCCCGAAAATATTCTCCAATCGAACAACCGCTGTAAACGGAAAGATAAATCAAGGCGGCTGGATCGGAAGCGCTCGCCACGACCATGATAGTATAGTCAAGCGCGCCGGCCTTTTTTAAAATTTCATACATTCGCTTAATCTTCGAAAGTTTTTGGCCAACGCCGACATAAACGCAAATCGGCCGATCTTTCTTTTCGTCTTTTTGATTCAAAATTACATCTAAAGCGATCGCGGTCTTGCCAATTTGACGATCGCCCAAAATTAACTCTCGCTGACCCCGGCCAATCGGAATCAATCCATCAATCGCCTTGATTCCGGTTTGAAGCGGTCTTCGCACTGGCTCCCGCTCAATCACGCCCGGCGCTTCTCGTTCTAGGGGATAGAATGTTTCGGTTTTAATTTCGCCCAAGCCATCAAGCGGCTGACCCAAAGGATTGACGACTCGGCCGATTAAAGACGGGCCAACCGGCGCCTGGATAACCGTTTCCGTCCTTATGACCATATCGCCTTCTTTAATCAGATCGGAATCAGCCAAGGCAACCGCGCCGATCAACTCTTCTTCCAAATTCAAAGCCAAAACGGGCACGCTGATTTCTTTCGTTCCACTCGTCTGGCTTGGCCGAACCAGAAGAATCTCGTTTAGTTTCGTCTGGGCCAAACCATCAATCCAAACAACGCCGTCGCCTGTCCGCAAAACCGTCCCGACCGATACTATCTCAGCGCCGGCCTCGATTCTCAATAATTCTTTTTCAAGTTTTTGAATCAAAAATTTTAAATCTTCCATTTTTTTATCACTGCTCTTTAACTAAACCTCTCAAAATTAAACCGCGAAAACTAAAATCGACAAACTTGGCCCGAGTCAATAAGAAACCGCCGGCGACAAGATTCTTATCAACTCTAATTCTTGGATTGAGATCGCACCAACCCAACCGCCGCGCCAACTTCGTTTTTATCAAAGCCAACGTCTTTTCTTCAATTGGTTGAGCTAAGACTAATTTAGCTGAACCAACGCGGTCGGTTTGGTCCTGAATGAATTTTAAGTCAGCCAAAATTTCTTTCAATTGTTTCAACCGGCCACGCCGTTTTAAAAGCTCAACCAAACCATCAACGACCTTCAAATCTTTATCTCGTTCAAATTTGTCAACCAAAATCTTCGTCCAAATATTCGGCATTATTCGTTTTGACCGTTCGGCTCAGTTTGTTCAAGCATCGCTTTAATAAATTTTTCGTTCAAATCTTTCGCCGGAAAAATTTTCGAGCTTAAATTTAAAAATAAAGCCGGAAATTTAGCCTCGATTTCTTTAGCTAATTCTTTTTCCGTCTGAGCCAAAGCCGCCTCGATTTTTTTTCTCTCGTTCAACTCGAATCGGACCAATTTTTCGCGCTCGGCCTCTTCAAGTTCAACCAACTTTGCCCTTGTCGCCAAAATTATTTCTTCTTTTTCCTTTGCCGCCGCGGTCAAAATATCCTGACGCAAAGATTGAACTTTCGCCATCAGCTCTTCCGCTTCTTTTTCTTTTTTCAGACCCGATTCGATTTTTTCCCGCCTCGTCTTAATCAAATTAGACAAAGGTTTATGCAAAAAATAATAAATGATAAAAACAACGATGCCAAAATTGACAACTTGAGCCAGTAGTAATTTCGGTTCAATCCCGATTTTCGTTAGCAAATCCATTAAATTAATTTTTAACTGAAACGATTACTTTTGATAATTTATTTTTAACTTTTCGGTCTTATTTGACGAATTTAATCAAAAGGGTGATAACCAAAACATAAATAGCGACAGCCTCGGCGAAAGCGATAGCTAAGATCATCGCCGTTTGGATTTTTGGCGTCGCTTCGGGATTACGGCTGATGCCTTCGACGGCTGAGCTGCCAATCTTGCCAATCGCCCAAGCGGGCAAAGCGACGCCGATCGCGATCGTCAAACCGGCAAAAAGATTATTAAGAAAACTTAAATCCAAAGATTGCGGCATTGATTAATGCGATGTTTGAATTAATGCGACTTTTAAGAAAATTGCGGTTAAGGCGGTAAAAATTAAAGCCTGGATAAAACCGACAAAAATTTCCAAACCTATAAACGGCACCGGTAAAATATAGCCGCTCAACGAAAAAATTACGATTAAAAGAACATCGCCAGCAAAAATATTCCCGAATAATCTGAACGAGAAAGATATTATTTTAGCAAATTCCGAAAAAATTTCAAACGGCGCCAATGCTGTCAACCACTTTTTGAAATAAAAGCGGCGCAGATAAAAAATAGCGATTATATTGACGCCGATAACGGAAATCAAAGCTAAGGCAAGGGTCATATTCAAATCCGAATAAGTCGAACGAAAAAGCGGCACGGTCTGACCGCCCCAATGAACAACCAGACTGCCAATGCCGGGCAACAGACCAATCCAGTTGCTTACAATGACGTAAAGGAAAAAAGCGAACAAAAAAGAAAAGAAAACTTTTGTTTGTTTGCTTGATTCGAGAATATCGTTGTAAAAATCAAAAAAACCTTCGTAAATAATTTCAATCGCCGCCTGAAATCGACCTGGCACTTCTTTTAATCTTTTTTTAAAAATAAACAATGTCAGGAAAATCAAACCAAGCGACAAAAAACTCGCCAACAACGAATTTGAAATCGGCCAGTTAAAAATTGTTAAAATGATATCCGGTTTAAACTCCACTGCCATAACTTTTTATTATATCAAAAATAAAACCTAAATTTTATTTAAATTTCGATTAAACTAAGCCGGATACCCCCCACTGATTTCAGGTGGCAAATTTCCGCGGCAAGCGAACAAACTTATCCAGTTTGAAAGACTTTGAGGAGGACAGACTGACACAAAAGAAATAATCGACCGACTAAGTCGCTAGATGAGATAACAAAGTTTCATCTTTTAATCACTTCAAGACCGAGGTATTTTCTCAAAACGGTTGGAATCCTGATCCAGCCTTCCTTAGTTTGATAATTTTCCAAAATCGCGATAATTGTTCGAGCCAGAGCGATTCCGGTCGCGTTAAGCAAGTGAGCGGGTTCAAGTTTATTATCTTTGCCCCTGACTCTGACATTTATTCCGCGCGCCTGGAAATCGGTCGTGTTCGAACAAGAATGAGTTTCCCGATAACGATTTTGACCCGGCAACCAAGTTTCAATATCGTAAGCGCGAGCGTCGGTGAAACCAATATCGCCCGCGCAGATTTGAACAACCCGATAAGGCAATTCTAAAGCCTGAACGATTTTTTCCTGAAGGCCAAGCAAAAACCGATGTTCGTTCTCAGATTGAACGGCGGCGGCAAAACTAAACATTTCAACCTTGTCAAACTGGTGAACTCGCAAAATTCCCTTAACATCCTTACCGTAACTGCCGGCTTCGCGCCGAAAACAAGCGGAAAAACCGACATAACGTTTAGGCAGATCTTTTTCTTCCAAAATCTCATTGGCGTGGTATGGCCCAAGCGTGTGCTCGGCGCTGCCAATCAGATAAAGTTCGTCTTTAGCCAAATAATACCGCTCTTCTTTTTGATCGCCGGCTAATCGGCCCATACCGGCGTAATATTTCTCTTTAATCATATCCGGCACCAGCATCGGTTTAAACCCGGTCTTGACCAAAAAATCAAAAACAAAACTAATCAAAGCCAACTCCAAAAGAACCGCCTCGTTTTTTAGATAATAAAAACGCGAACCAGCGATCTCGCTCGCTTTCTCGGTATCGATTAAATCCAAACTTCGGCCAAGCTCAAAATGATCTTTTGGCTGAAAATCAAATTTTGGCGGCCGGCCGACTTCTCGCAAAATCAAATTATCTTTATCGCTCGCGCCGATCGGCGTATCCGCTGAAGGCGGGTTAGGAATCAGTTCGACCAGCTTCTCGATCTCTTTCTCGATCAAATCAATCTCCGCTTCGTCTTTTTTTATCTCATCTTTTAATCGCCTCAATTTAACAATTGTTTCCTCGCTCGGTTTTGTTTCCGATTCAAGTTTGAGCTGATGTCGGCGCTCGTCTTTTTTTTGAATCAGTCCGTCTAATTTCGTTTTAAGATCAACAACTTGATCAATCTGATCATCAAGATTCAATCCTCTTCTTCTCGCGCCGATTTTATAATCGGCCGGCTGTTTTAGCAATAATTTGATATCTATCATTTTAATTAAACTAATTAAAGAATTATATAAAAAATCTTCCTCGAATCAGAATGGTCAAAAAACATAAGTGGTTTGATTTAATTCTTCAAGCCTATATCTATTATAATAAGCTTAATGGCAGAAACCAACCTCGTCAATCTTGGCATAGTTAGAAATAAAAATGGCGAAGTTTTAATTGTCAAAAGAAAGGTTGTCGAAAAAGGAAAAGACGGAGCACCGCTTACTTGGGTTTTCCCGGGCGGAAAGCAAGAAGCGGGTGAAACAAGAGCAAAAACAGTTGAAAGAGAAATTTTGGCTGAAACTGGCTATAAGATCAAAGCGGTCAAACAGATTTCTTTAAGAATCCACCCCCAATTTACAAAAATTATTTGTTATTTTATTTGTAATTTAGAAAAAAGTAATCAGATCCAGAAACCGCAAGAAACAGATGAAATAGAAAAAATCAAATGGGTTAAACCGGAAGAACTCCGATCATACTTTACGACCGATCTTGATCCGAACGTGGCGAAAAAATTGGGTCTATCTTAATTTAAAAATTGATTTTTAATAATGGTCATTAGAAAAAAATCACGAACCAGGTCAAAACCGAATCTCAATATTATTCTTGGCCTTATTCTCGCTTTTCTTCTGGTTTTTTCGCTCTTTTGGATCAAATTCGAAGTTTCGACTAATCTTAATATTCACTTGCCTAATCAAACTCTTTTTCAATTAATCTTTTTCCGCCGCAGCCTCGCCAACCAAATTTTCAAAATCGTCCCGGACGCGACCCGAATCACCTTCAGCCCAAACTGGGTCAACTTTAATTTGGAAACGAAAATTGAAACGGAAGCGCCGATCGCCTTAATCTGCGACCAGAAATGTTATTATCTTGGCAACCGCGATTATATCTTTGAAAAATCCAGTCAAAACCAACCGTCTAATCTTTTTCCAATCCGAACCAGACTGACCATCTACCCCAACTCAAACCTTAAAGCCAACCTCAGCCAAGCCTTAAGTAAAGTTTTTAATTTTAGTCAAAACAAAAAATTGCCTCTGAGCCAAGCTAAAATTATGAGCAATGGCGACTTGCAATTTTTTTTCCCTCATCTCGGCTCAACCGCCTATTTTTTAATCGATCCGAACGTCAATCTTGACCAACAACTGAACAAGCTCGATGCTTTTCTTGATTACGAAAAAAATAATCGTTTCGAAGAAATCGATCTTCGCATTGACAATCGAATTTATTACAAATAAAATTATCTTCGGCTGTTTATTTTTTAATCGATCTGGCTCAAAAGATAATTCAAATAAAATTGTCTTCTCCTCCGAAGAAAAGAAGACAATTTCAAATTCAAACTTTCTAAACGGATTATCTTAGTTGAATTGATGTCGAGGCGGCCGCGGCGGTAAACATTCACGATGATAGATGGCGCCCTTCAAAGAACCGTCATCGTTTCGGCGCGGGTCAAAAGGCAAACTTTCGATTGCCTGACCGCATTTAGCGCAGAGCCATTCTTCCCCTTGACGTGGCTTGTAAGTGCCGCCGCCCTGAAATTTTTGGTCCATAACTTAATCTAATTTAAAAAACGACTTCGAGGCGAAAGAAAAAGTCCTCGCTTGTTTAGAACAACTTAGTCTTAAGCCACATTATAATTTTATCAGATAAACCGGGATCGTCCAAAAATTGGCCTCGGCTATCATTGCCGCTTGGATAAATTATTGTTTGGCTACCTGGCATTTTCTGGTTCAAAAACGTCACTGCCTCGACGGCGGCGCTGTCCGAGGCGGAAACGACCAAAATTAATTTCGGGCCAAGACCCGGATCAATCAGAGATTCAATTTTGACTCTTGAGTCATTCAATCGCGGCGCGACCAAAACAGCCAAGCGGAAGTTATTATTGCCGCCTAAAAATTTCAAAACTAAGTTCGCGCCCAAGCCGCTGCCGATTAAAAATTGGTTATTAGTTTGGAAGCCTTTGCCGCGTAAAAACTTACTCGCCGCTTCCAAATCAAAAATCGCGTTCTGAAAATCAGCCTGACTAAAATTTTGATAATTAAGTTTGCCCTTGGACGAATCAACGCTCGCGCCCTGACCGCGCCAATCGATCGCCAAAACGCTATAACCATTTGCTTGAAGCCGGCGGCAAAAATCAGCGTAAGCTTTTCGATCGGCTCGAAACATCGGCGCGACAATGCCGACGAACTTTGCCGCTGGATTATCGTAATAATCGCCGACAATATTAACGCCATCATCGGTCTGAAAATTAACCTGAACGACCGTCGGATTTTTTTGAGCCTGGCTCGAATCAACTTTGGTTAATCCGGTTTTATTGTTGACGCCGTTCTCGGCCAAACTTCGAGCGGCCTTTTGCTCAAGATAAAAAATTAAAAAACTTAATAACAAAACAATGGCGATCGCCGCCAAGCTTAAATAAAAAATCAGACTTCTTCTCATTAATTAAAGCCAGCCGCTTCTATTTTTAAAACCTTAGCCAAAACAAAATCGAACTTGTCCCGATTGCCATTAACCTTGTCTTTGTTTATGCCGAGGGTTCGAGCAAATCACGTACAAACGTTTTTTTCGACGGACGACCTTGCACTTTAAACATCTTTTTTTAACCACGGCGGAAACTTTCATTGCCTTATATTTCAATAAAATTTTAAATTAATTTCAAAAGTTCAAACGACTAATTATTTTCGTTTAATAATCCTGCCCCGATTTTGATCGTAGGGGGAAAGTTCGATCGTAACCGCGTCCCCGGCGACAATCTTGATATAATGCAAACGCATCCGGCCGGCCAAATAAGCCAAAATTTCCCGACCATCGCTTAACTCAACGCGGAAAGAAGCGGCGGGCAAACTCTCAAGCACCCGGCCTTCAACCAGCTCTTTTTTCATTCTCCCAATCGAATTTTACCCCGCTCTAACGACATTTAAATTATTTTAACACAAAAGTCTCGGGGCCAAACTGAACAAAACGGCCCTCGCCACGACTGGGATAAAATTATTAACTATTTAGAAAAAATTTTTTTTTTGGCAATGGAAAATATTGGATTCAAAAATCTTCTAACGCTTGCCGGTATGAACGTATAACTTCTATATAAAACAGCCAAGACGAAGGCTACTTTAAAATTTGGATAAATTTTTCTATATTTTTTCACTATTGTTAACGCCGATCGCGCGTTTTCTTTTTGTTTAGTAAAAGAACTGCTCTTATCCCAGACAAGATATAACACGAAGTATTCCTGAAAATTATACAACTTCCCCATCGTTCCAATTTTCAACCAGAAATCCCAATCGGCGAACTGCGATAAGGTTTCATCATAAAATCCAATTTTTTCAGCGATACTTCTTCTAAACATCGTCGCGGAATTAATCATTGGATTTGCGCACAAAGCTCTTTTTTTTATTTCAGCGTCACTCTCAGGTTTTAAAGATCTAAACATTCCGTTGCCAGCCCGATCAACTCCAATCATGCCGCCGCCGCAACCAACATAAAGTTGATTTTTATCCAAAAAATCAACCTGTTTTTTTAATTTATCTTCATCTATCCAAACATCATCATCATCCAATATGGCGATATAATCGCCGACCGCCAATCGTAAACCACGATTAGAGACCACAGCAATCCTTCCAATATGATCAATCTTAATATATTTCACTCTTGAATCACGAAAAATATATTTAGCAACCACTTCTTCTGTGCCATCCGTGGAACCATCGTCTATTACAATTAATTCCCACGATGGAAAAGACTGTTGCAAAACACTCTCTATCGCTTTTCCAATCAAGTCTTTTCGATTCCAAGTAGCTATAAGCACTGTCACCCTAAAAAGACCAATATCATTCATATAATCATATGATTATTTCTGATGTAATCTTCGACCTCATTTAATTTATCGATCGTATCCACGCCCTTTGAAAATTCATCACACTCATAGCCGTAAAAATTTTCATCATTTTCAATAAGTTTGGGCAACAAATTTTTACTTATTTCTGAACATTTTCCTTTTTCGATATAATTCAAGACTTTTTTACTGAAAATAAATGAACCCCTCATTCGATACGCATTAGAATAAATTTCCGAATGAGGCTTTATATATACAGTCACAAATTTATTATTGTGGTCGAGTTCGGCCACATTCGCGTCGCCATAATTTGACGTAAGCCCAACTCGCTGCATGCCAATAGGTTTTTCCAACCCAAAAAATTTAACCGCCATCTTATTGTAATCAATAAAACTAACAACATCGCCGTAAATCAAAAAGAAAAAATCATCTAGCTTTTTGTCAAATTCGCCCAGGGCGCCGGCCGTGCCTAAAATTTCTTTTTCAAAACTATATTCAATCTTTACTCCAAATTTAGAGCCATCGCCGAAATAATTTTTAATCACGTCGGGAAGATGATATAAATTTATTTTAAAATTAATAACGCCGTATTTCTTAAACTGCTCTATATTCCATAAAAGCATCGGCTTACCCAGAATTGGCACCATCGGTTTCGGCATATTGTCAGTTAGCGGACGCAGGCGCGTCCCCAGACCAGCGCAAAGAATAACAGCTTGATTTATTTTTCGCATATAAGCTTTACCGCCTCGTAAATTTTTTTAACGACTTTATCTGGCTTTTCTTCTTTATATATTTTGTCCAATTTGGAATGACCCGGACCGGTTTTGACAAGAATAGTTTTAACCCCGGCTCGATGGCCAGTAACGCTATCTATTAAGGCATCGCCCACCATAAAGCTGTTTTTCAAATCTATGTTGTATCTCTTGGCAGCTTTTAAAATCATTCCTGGCGCCGGTTTTCGACATTGACATTTCACCCGATATTTTTTCAAAGTTGCCTCGGGATGATGAGGACAAAAGAAAAAATCGTCAACAAGAACTCCCTTTTGAGATAACAACCAAGAAATTCTTTTTTCTAATACTTTTACGCCATTTTCAGAAATTAATCCTCTTGCCACTACTGGTTGATTCGTAATCACTATAACCAAAAAACCTAATTGACGAAGTCGTCTAATGGCGGTCACGACGCCGGGAAGTATTTTAATGTCTTTAACGTCAATAAGTAAATCTACATGTTTAATCACGGTTCCATCTTGATCAAGAAAAACCGCTCTTTTCTGAATTTTTATTTTTTGATCGATTCCCATTTACCCGAGTTCAACTGAAAATCCGGATGGAAAACAATTAAATGCCAAACAACAGCCTGAAATGATTCGGCGTGAGGCGTTATTGCCTTATCATTGACAACCGGGATAAGAACGCAGGCGTCAGCGACTTTTTTAGTGTAGCCGCCGTCTCGGCTGACGATGCCGATAATTTTAGCGCCGACATCTTTCGCCAGCTTAAGAGCTTCGACTATATTCGGACTGATATTCTTTTCTTCGTTGCCGCCACCAACGGATAAAACTAAAATAACGTCATTATTGTTTAATTTGCTTCCTTTAAGCCATTCGGAAAAAATAGTTTGCCAGCCCTCGTCATTGGTTCTCGCGGTCAACTCGGAAACATTATCCGTTGGCGCGTAAGCTTCGATCCCAGCCAACTTTCTAAAATCGTTGACGGCATGACTAGCGCTGCCAGCGCTTCCGCCAACGCCAATAATATACAAACGACCGCTATTAGATCGAATATTTTTTAAAATATCAATAACTTTTTTAATGGAGCTTTTATCAATATTATCGGCTATTTTTTTTACTTCTTCGAAATAAGAATCGATGTAATTGTCCATTTTATCTTAGAGATTAATTAAAATTAAAGTTTATAACCGGCTTTCTGACCGTCGTCAAAAAACATTTTGACCGTATCAATGGAAAATTTTTCCAAATCATAGCCAACACTATCAAGTTTCTTTAAGACATCGGGTGTAACCGTAATAATATCACAACCAATCTGATCAGCCTGGAATATATTTAAAAGCTCTCTCGGACTAGCCCACAAAAGTTCGGCGTCCGGATAATCTTTCAATATTTCTTTACATTCTTTCATTAACGGCACTGGATCAACGCCGGTGTCGGCGACTCGACCGGCAAAAACGGAAATAATCGATGGCACGCCCGAGGCCAAGGCGGCGGCGATATGTTTAACTTGTTTTGGAGTGAAAATCGCCGTGATGTTCAATTTGATTCCATCATTGGATAAATTTTTTACAACTTCAAAAGAACTCAAGCCTTTCGTGTTAGTAATCGGTATTTTGACATAAACATTTTTAGCCCAACTCGCTATGATTTTAGCCTGCCTTTCCATTTCCGAAAACTCATCGGAAAAAACCTCAAAAGAAACGGGACGATCTTTAATTAAAGAAAGAATATCCTTGGCGAACGCTTCATAATTTTCAATGCCGGCCTTTCTCATTAACGTCGGATTAGTGGTGAAACCTTTAATGTACGGCTTCTGATACAAATCAAGCATACTTGACTTATCCGCGCCGTCGCCGAATATTTTTATTTTTAAATCGTTCATAATCTAAAAATTATAAACTGTTAATTTAAATCAACGACTTTTTTCATTATAGCTGATTTATAAATTGCTTCAACGATTTTATTGGCGGCATAACCGTCGTTGGTATCACCATTAATCTTAGTTTTCTTGACTATTCCGTTAAAAAAATTTAACCATTCTCGCTCCCAACTAATATCTTTTCCAAATTTAAAAATTTTTATTTTTGGCACTCCGAATTTTTTTCTTCTTCTGCCCCAAATAAGAATTTCTTCACCGTAGCTACCACCCTTGCCGCTTATCTCCAAATAACCTTTGTCTCCGAAAATTTCGAAGGAAAATATATTCTTCCAATTAGTCGAACTGACATGAAACTCCGCCGTAACATTATCATTCGACATAATCACGAAGGCGTTATCGTCAACCTGAGTTTGCCAAAATTTGGTTTGGACTAAACCGTACACTTTTTTTGGTTCGCCGCCGAACCATCGCACCAGATCAATAATATGAACACCTTGATCCAACAGTTCGCCGCCGCCGGAAATATTTTTGTCCATTCGCCATTCTTTTTCCATCCCGAACCTGCCGCCGTAACCATATCGAGCGCGAATGAACATAAGTTTTCCTATCCCGCCTTCGTCAAAAATTTTTTTTGCTTGAGCGACGGCCGCGTGAAAACGATGATTAAAACCGACCTTAAAAACTTTTTTGTATTTTTTTACGGCCGTCAAAACTTTTTTTGCTTCATTCGCGTTTCGGCCAAGCGGTTTTTCGCAAAAAACATGTTTGTTTTTCTTTAACGCGGCGATTGAAATTGGCGCGGCAAATTTATTTGGCACGGCGACAATAACAATTTTTACGTCTTCCTTCTTAAGAAGGTCCGACCAACTTTGACACGCTTGGCAATTATATTTTTCCGCTAATTTTTTGGCTTTTTCAAAATCAGCGTCTGTGACCACTAAAAGTTTGCCTTTTTTCGACGCCTTAATTACTTCCGCTCGTCTCCAACCAATTAAGCCAGCACCGACAATACCAACGCCCATATTCTTAATATTTATTTCTGACATTTTACTTAATTCTTCTTAATGTGTATTTATCGCTTTTCATTATTTCTCTAATAGCTTTTGCATCCCACTCTTGCCATTTGTCCCAAACGGCGCTAATCAATCTTCCTGATAATCCTTTTGATTTAGCCGACGATAAAAAAACAATCAGATTAGCCACAAGCTCCGGCGACGTTCCGCCTTCTTTGATTCGTCTTTTAACATCGGTCAATTCTTTTAAACCGGCTTTCATTCCAACTTTTAAAACTTCTTCGGTCATTTTGGTGTTAACCGCGCCCGGCGAGACAGCGTTTACATTAATGTTGTATCGTCTAACCTCATCAGCCAAAACTTCGGTAAACCGCACGATCGCCGTTTTGGCCGCGGCGTAGGCTGAAAAATTAGGCCGAGACGAGGTCGCGCCGCCGCCGGCAAAATTGATAATATAACCACTTTTTCTTTTTATCATATAAGGAATAACTTTTTTAGACATTAAGACCGTCCCCAACAAGTTAACCTTGATATTTTTTTCCCAAGCCAAAAAAGTATTATCAACAAACGGACCGATGGGCGATTGAACGCCGGCGCAGTTTACCAAAATATCTATTCTTTTTAAAAGCGCGATAATTTTTATGACGACGCGACTGACTTCTGACACATTAGAAATATCGCATTTTTCGCAATCAATCTTAAATCCCTTTTCTTCAAAAGAATTAACGACTCCTTTCAACTTTTTTTGTTTTTTACCAATAATTATAACGGTCGCGCCGTTTTTAACTAATACTTCCGCCACGACCTTACCTATGCCACCCGATCCGCCGGTTACCACAGCCACTTTATTTTTTAACGTCATTATTCCAAATTTAAAAATCAATTAAAACCTTCGAACCTTCAAAGTCAAAACGATATCTCATTTCTCGCAGGTTTAAATCTTTCATCACTTCTCTAAACTTTTTATGGTTATTTTCCACGTAAAAAGTAAAAAATCCTCCCCCGCCCGCACCGGAAATTTTTCCGCCCAAGGCGCCGTTTTCTTTAGCGATTCTGTAAATTTTATCAAATCTTTCATTTGACATCTTGTTTGAAATTTTTTTCTTATATTGCCAGTGGGTATCAAATAGCTTGCCCACGTCGGCAATATTTTCCGATTCAACCGCTTCTAATATTTTGTAACCGAGTTCTTTAATATAATGCATACTTTCAAGAACATCCTTTTTTTCTTCATTAATCGCTTTCTTTTGCTCAACTAATATCTCGTCCGCGCTCCTGGTCAAACCGGTAAAAAACACAAGCATATTACCATTGAGAGCGTTGGCCGCCTCGTACGAAATATTAGCTTTCCTTGCTTTAACTCCTCCTTCTTGGTCTATATCCAAAACAGTTAATCCGCCGATGGCGGCCATATAAGGATCTTGCTTCCCTATTGGTCTGCCTAAAATTTCCGCTTCGATTTTAAAATCCTCATCCGCTAATTTATCTAACGGCACGTAATCTCTTTTTAAAGCATGCAGAGCGTGCAAAAGTCCCACAGCATAACAACTCGATGAACCCAAACCGGTCCCGGCCGGTATGTCGGCGACCGAACTTATTTCTATACATTTGTCAATGCCGATAAATTTTAAAATTTCTTTCGCTATGCTATGCTGAATTTCTTCAACATTTTCAACCGTCTCCGACTTTGAATATTTCAAACGGATCAAATCGTCGACGACCGGTCTATTCACGTCAACAAACATATACTTATCGATTCCGGCGGAAAAAATAAATCCGCCGTATTTTGAGTAATAAGACGGCAAATCCGTGCCGCCGCCGCCCAAAGTTATTCTAAAAGGAGTTCGCGTAATAATCATAAGACGGTATCGCTTTTAATATTACCTTTTGTTATTTCTTTTTTTATATAATCAATCATTCCAATCAGACCATCGCGGAGAGGCATCTTAGGCTCCCAACCAATTTTACGAGCTTCCGTTATATCACCCAAACTTTCAAAAGCTTCCCCTGGAACATCAGGCAAAAATTCCGGTTCAATTTTAATCTTTAAAATATCTTGGATCATTTTGTATATTTCCATAATCGAATAATTTTTACCGCCGCCCAAATTGAACACCTTATTAATAACCTTTTCATTATTAATACACATTATATGAAAATCATTTATATCGTCAACATGGATAAAATCTCTTCTTTTTAATCCATTGCCAAAGATTTTTGGTCTTTTGCCCATTAAAAACTTTATTATAAAAGCGCTCATGACCGGCGCCACGACCCGGCGATAATCTTGCCTTGGACCGTAGACATTAAGATACCTCATTCCAACTGTCTTCAAACCGAAAAACTGCTGGTAAGCTTTGGCGAATAGATGATTGGACGCCTTTGTTATGGCATAAAAAGTTTGAGGCGTAAAATTAGTTTCCGGCGTTGGGAATATCTCTGTCCCTTCGTATATTGCCGACGACTCCGCGTAAATTACTCTATCAACTTTAGCTTTCAACGAGGCGTCAAAAACGTTAAGCGTGCCGATTATGTTCACGTCGGCCGTTTCGAGCGGATAAAGTTGACATTCAGAGATACAATTTTTAGCGGCAAAATGAAAAACAACATCAACGCCATTGAAGACCGGGAAAATATCCTTCGAACGAATATCAATTTTGTGAAATTCAACCTCTTTGGGAACTTGCTCTAAAACGCCAGCCGATAAATTATCGACACCGACGACCCGATAACCTTCCTTGATTAAACGTTCGGCGAGATTGCTGCCAATAAACCCGGCCACGCCAGTAATTAATATTTTCTTCGTCATAGTTGTTTAACTCTGTTTAATGTCTCGACCGTTTCGCAAGCCATTCTCTCGAAACTAAACTTACTCGCTCGCGCTAGCCCTTTTTGTATAAGCTCTAAACGTAGATTATCATCTTTCATAATCCTTTCTATGACGTCGGTAAAACCGGGATAATCATCGGGCGAAAGCATAATCCCCCCATCGCCTATCACTTCCTGAAGCGACGAGGCATTAGACGCGACCACGGGCACACCTGATCGCATCGCCTCAAGGGGCGGAAGACCAAATCCCTCATAAAGCGATGGGAAAAAAAATAAAGACGAGATGTTATAAATATAGGGCAAGTCGGCTTCTTCGACAAATCCTCTGTAAAAAACATTCTCGCGATTTTTTACGTTTTCTATGTATTTCTTGCCGCCATAGCCCACACGGCCAATCAAGACAATCGGCGTTTTTAGGCCTCTTTTCAAAAGTTCATCGGCAACTTTTAAAATTCCGGCCATGTTTTTCCTTTCTTCTATCACGCCGACATATAAAATAAATTCTTCGGACAAGTCGTATCTTGCTCTTAATTTACGTTTTTCCTCATCGCTTATGTTTCTTGGTTTGAATTTATCATCAGCCGCGAGATAAATAACCTTTACCTTGTCTCCTTGAACTTTTAAAAATTTTATTATATCTTTTTTGGACGCTTCGGAAATTGTAATAATCGCATCGCTTTTCTTGACGGAATTAAATAAGGTAAAGCTGACGTATAAACGATACAAAAAAGAATGAAACTTCTTATTGATAATATTAAACAAATCAAGAATCACTGCCACGTTTTTTGTTTTCCCCCTCAAAAAAGGCAAGACGTGATTTGGAGAAAAAAACAGATCTATTTTTTCGCGACGGAGAAATGTTGGCAGGATCAAATTCATCCAGAAAGGCGATATTAATTTCTGAAGGACGCCGCGAGGCAAAAAATTTAAAGTCGGAATATTTTTAATGTTCGGATTCGAAGCGACAAAATCCTTCAGAGGCGCGTAAGAAAAAATAAAGTATTCGTTCGTCTCGTCGCAGGAAGAAATATTCTTAATTAAGTTCAAAACATAGCGGCCGACACCGGTCATCTTTCTTTCCAAGACTCTCGCATCAATACCTATTCTCATCTTATTTTTCAACTTCCAGTTCCAAATAAATATTTTCCGCTTGAAATATAAAAGTCAGATATTGCTCGTAACGAAGAGAATACTGATTGAACAAAAAAGTCAGCGGCGCTAAAACAACTCTCGTCAGTTTTGGAAAAATAATTTTTCTTTTTGTTAAAATAAAAAAATTATTCGTGAAATTATGCGGTATTATCTTACGGTTGCGGCAAAAAATATCAAATGAAAAAACGCTGAAATGATGGCAATGAGTCGGATCCATGGCGGCGTACGGACTGCTAAAATGCGGAGTTCTGATCTTGATAACCGCGCCTTTCTTGCTTAGACGATAAATTTCCGCCATCACTTTTGGAATATCAACAAGATGTTCCAAAACATCAAAACAAACAACTTCGTCGAAACTGTCGTTTTCAAACGGATAAGGAAATTGGTTTAAGTCGTGGATGACATCGGCGTCGCTTTCCGTGTTATTGTCCACACCGACAACGACGGCGTTTTCTCTTTGAATTTTTTTGCTTCCGCAACCGAAATCTAAAATTCTCATAAGCTCTTAATCTTATTTTTAAACTTATTCTTCAGAATGGCAAGACGCATATTTCCGAACGACCACGGCGAAAAAACAGAAAGCAGATAATAAAAAAGGTAGACAATCCTGCGATCATAATAAAACGCCTTCTTGAGATATTGCCTGCCTTCTTTGATTTGGTTAGCCCGACAAAGCATCTTACCCATTAAGAAATGGGCCCAAGCAAGAGCTTCCGGCCCCGATCTTTTATAAAACTCAAAATTCTTCTCTAAAAATCTGGTTACCTCCGCGGTCGGAGTACTCTTAGTAAACGAAGTTGAATGCGACGCACCCTTGACCGCGGGATAGCCGTAATACACCCTCAAAACTTCCGGCAAACACTTCCACTTGTGTTTTTGAGCAACGGCTATGCCAAAATCAAGATCCTCGGACATTAAACTTTTATCGTACCAAATATTATCCGCGAAAAACACGCTTTTCCTTAAAACCCAACCATTACCCATTGTTACTTTCCACGACTCGCATTCGCAAGGGTATATGTTTATCAATTCGCCGTCCTGCGTCTTGAACTCGGCGTAAGTGGTAACCGCGAAAACATCCTTATGTTTATCCAAAAAATCAACAGTCTTTTCCAAAAACATCGGCAAGTATTCGTCGTCATCGTCAAGAAAAGTAATGTACTCGGAAGCGTGATCGGCGCTTTTGACGCCTTGATTTTTATTTTCGCAAAAATCAAGACGGACAAGATTATGAGTATACCTTACTCTTGAGTCTTTAACGCTTCCGATAGCATTGGCCGTATCCTCATTGCGAGAATCATCCATCACCACAACTTCAAAATTTTGGTAAGTCTGATTAAGAACACTACTAATCGCTCTAAGAACAAGCTTGGGCCTGTTATAGGTAGGAATGATGACACTGACTAATATTTTTTCGTGTTGCTCCATCATAATGAGTCATAAATAACAGCTAACTTCTTGGCTATTTCCGTCCAAGAATAGTTAGTTTTTATAAATTGACTGAGTTTGGTCGTGGGAGATAAATTGTAAGCCTTGGTTATTTTATCGGTAATATCAGATATATCGTTTGGGTTACAATAAGTAGCCAAATTGCCGAAATATTCCCGCACCGGAGCACAATCTCCAAGAACAAGGCCGGCGCCGGCCAGGCCGGCCTCTAAACTAACTAAACCGGGCAATTCCCAAAAGCTTGGCAATACGTGAATTTTAGCGTTTAAGTAAGCGGAGGCCAGTAACCCCTTAGAAATATTTTCAACACGTACTATCTTCCCTTCACTTTCATTAATAAGTTTTTTAACTTCGTTGCAATAGAATAAATCCGGATCATCGTTATAAATACCGACTAAAACAAGTTTCGTATCCAGGCCTGTAAGTAAAAAGGCTTTAATTAAATTTAGAATATTCTTTTTTTTATTTATATTCGCGACACACAAAACATAGCCGGGCTTTAAATTAAATTTCTCAATAAAATTATCGTCTATGTCGTCAAAAATCTCCGTTTCTATTCCATTATGAATTATTTTTGCTTTTGATTTATCAAAACTAAAAATATATTTAATCTGTTCAAGCTCAGCTTTACTACTAACCAATATCACGTCAGTTATATTTAACAATTGTTGCATTAAATAAAATTTATTTTGAGAAAATGCCCAAAATTTGTGGCTCATAAATCTCTCCGTTAGCTTGTATAAAAATAGATTAGTATCGGTATAAAAAAGAGATTGAAGAACGATTTTTTTCCCTTTAGTTTTAGCCGTAAGGCCGTTTAAACAATTACCCGCTTGCATACCGATTAAATGCAACACATCAAAATCATCATTGCGATCTATAAAATTAAGAAAATCAATATCATAACCAAATTTATTAATGTATTTATTCAACATTGCGACAACAACATTGCCGCCGCCAAAACCCAATGAAGCTGGAGATTGAATCAATAGTCTAATCCTAGGTTTTATCATCTATATAAAAAATAAAATCCTCTTCAAAAACTTTCTCGAGCTTATATTTATAATTCTGATCTATTGATTTAACTATTCTTGGCAACAGTTCTTTGTCATTATCATTATGATAAGCGGACATCGCCATTATCGGTTTGAATCGCTTTATTGTTTCTCTCGCACCTTCAATTATCCGCGCTTCATATCCTTCTGTATCAATCTTTATAAAATCAATTTTGCTTATATTGTTTTCCTTAACAAACTTATCTATGGTCGTAATTCTAATTTTTTCGGAGCCGGAGAAGTCTTCTCTTATTCTCTGCTCCACCACTTCACTATCTTCTAAAACGTTACCGCCAGTTGTGTCTTTATAAATAAAAATTTTTTTTTCTGATTCTTTATCGCCTAAGCCGTAATTATAAGAGCTAACGTTTTTGTAATTGACAGTGTTTTTGCGCAGAAGTTCAAATGTATATTTAACCGGTTCAAAAGAGTAGACCTTGCCATTTGGAGCCAAATGGCTGGCTAATATGGAAAACGTGCCTATATTCGCGCCGGCGTCTATCACAACTGAATCTTTTTGTAGAAACTTCCCAGCGCCATATTGATCAAAATATAAAATTGAATAAATCAAATCAAATAATTCAGCCACGCTATTAAACGGCGCGTACATCTTGTCGCCAAAAATATCGATTGAATTATCGCTATTAACAAATAGCGCAATTGCTTTTCTGGTTTCGGTATTGATAAAATTAGCGAATTTAACTCGAAGAGCTGTACTTTTATACTTAGTCGTTAACATCAAATTAAGCGTTTCGCCAAATGAAAAATAACCCTTAAGAAAACCCAGTATCGCCAGCGCGCGCGATCGAATCGGTCCGAACCAAGACCAAGATTTTATTACAAAACCATGCAATTCATGATTTTTTAAAGCTTGAAGCAAATCTTTATTCATAATTTTTTTTACCCCATATCGCTTAATAATTACGAACGCTTTCAATTATTATTGAAACCAAATCGTTAAATTTAACTTCTGGTTGCCGTTTTAAAATTGAACTCGTCTTGATCGCGTCCGCTTATAAATTTATCGAATCGATCGGCCGGTAAAATTTTTTGTCACCCGCGTTTTTTTATTTCCCTTAATCAAATTTTAAACTGCCCTGACGACATTTGAATATTTTAACACAAGCCCTATTTTAATTAAACCTAAAATTAAACGGAGAAGCTGTGTTAAGATTATTAAGTCATGAAAATATCGGTTATTACCCCCCTGCTATAACGAGGCGATCTCAATCGCCAAAGTCATCGAGAAAATTACCAAAGAAGTTGACGAGATTATTGTCGTTGACAACGACTCAACCGATCAGACCGCTCTAATCGCCCAAAATCTCGGCGCCAAAGTCGTCTCGGAACAGAAACAAGATCATAACACCGCCTTGAAGGAAGAAATGAGATTGCTCAAAATATCATCATCGCCAATTGGTATCTATTAAAAAGAATCAATCCAAGGATTGGCAATGAAACGAAAAAAATTAAAATGGTTTCTTTGGTATAGTTTGGGCGGCGGTTTGGCTTTTATCTCAAATATTAGCTCAGCCTATTTTCTGATCGACCAATTTAACCTCAACTATCTTTTTGGTTCGATCGGTGGTTATCTTATTGGTTTAATTTTACCTTTCAGGCTTGGCTAACCTTTAAAACCAAAGATGATCGGGTCGCGAAAAGATTTATTCTTTTCGGCTTGGCTCAATTTTTTGGTTTAATGATATACACCGGCTTGATTTTTGTCTTCATTAACCAATTTTCAATTAACTATCTCTTTAGTTTCATCATTGCGATCTTAATCGTTTATCCGATCAATTTTATTATCTCCAACAACTTTATTTTCACCGAATCGAGAAAAACTTCCGTTTAACCAAAGAAACAAAACTCAGAGAAAACTCCTCCCGAGTCAATAAAAGCGCGCCGAGGTAAATAAAAATCGCCAAAAATATAATGACGAAAGACGAGATTCTGGTTAAGGTCAGGGCAAAAACAAAGACGGTCATAACCAAAGTCGCGAAAATATATTTCGCCAACAACTTAAAATCGATCAGACCGGTGTAAACTTGAGTTTGACCCGATTGTTCAAATGTTTTTTTGAAGTACGCCCGCGTCAACCGATAAGTTAAAACAAAATTGACAAACTGACTGATTAAAATCGCCACGGCCGCACCGAGACCGAAAAACTCTGGAATCAAGATAAAGTTCAAGATAACGTTCAGGGCCGCGGCGACGGCCGTATATTCAAAATCTTTGATCTGAAGGTTGACCGCCAACAAAAAACTGTCCCAAAGCGAAACGAGAAAAATCAGCGGCACGAGAAAAATCAAAACCTTAAAAATTAAAACACTGGCAAGATATTGAGAACCGAGAAAAAAATGAATCAAGCGACCGCCGATCAAAAAACCGCCTAGGGTCAAAGGCAAAGCTAAAAGCAAAAGAGCGCTGTTCCCTTCCCGAATAATTTTCAAAAGAACTTTTTCGTCTTGATGAAAACGGCTGATTAAAGGAAAAATCGCGCCGACAATAATCCCAGGGATAACGCTTAGAACATAAACAATTTTAATCGCGGCGGAATAAATTCCAACCGCGGCAGCGGTTTTAAGCAAGCCAAGCATCAAGATGTCGATTGAACCAAGGGTGACGGCGATGAGACCGCCGAAAGTAAACGGCCAAGCCAAACGCAAAATTTTTTTGGCCAAGACCGGATCAAAATTTCGGCTAAATATCTTCGCCCGTTTTTGAAAAACAATAAACGTGGCCAAAAGTGAAATCAAAGCGCCGGCGAAATAAGCCAAACTAAAATTCAAAGCGCTCGGCCAGAAAAACAAAACGAGAAAGCCGATCAAAAAAACAACAATGTTTTCAAGAACGATTAAAAAGGCCTCCTCTTCCATCTTCTGCCTCGCTCGAGCAAAAGCGATGAAGCCATCGCGGAAATTAAGAATGAAATCCATCAAAAGCAAAATTAAAATAATCGGCCGAGCTTGAACGCTTTTGAAAAAAAACAGGACAACAAGGCCGACCAAGATTGAGATTAAAGACAAAATGAGTTTTAACCAGAGAGCGGTTGAAACAAGAATTCGATTTTGTTCTTTTTGGTATTCCCGGATCAAGATCGAACCAATGCCGAGATCGGCGAATATAAAAATCGTCGCGGCGAAAGATAGAGCGAAAGAAAACGCGCCATAACCAGCCGCGCCTAAAATCCGCGCCGCCCAAATAATCAGAAAAAATTTCAACAATTTATTCACGACCGTTTCGGTTAAAAGCCAAAAGGTGTTTTTAACTACGGTCTGCTTTGGACTTGAATTTTGAAAAAAAACTTCAAGCATACCTGGTTAAAAAATTCTAACGGTTAATCGCTAAAATTAAAAATCCCAACGGCCCTGCTCTTTCCTTCTTAAATATTCAAATGTTTCTGAAGGGCGACGAATGTTGAAAATAAGTTAATCGCCAAAATAAAACCAAAGAGGCCAAAATTCAAAGGCCAAAAGTAATGAAAAATAAACTGGCTAAAATTGGCTTGAGGCAAGATAATCGATATAAATCCGCTCGTCTTCATCGTAATTAAAGCAACCAAAAACAAACTGATCAGATAACCAAAGATCGAAATTAAAAAAGTAAAAATTAAAAATGGCAGACGGATAAACCAATTGGTCGCGCCGATTAGTCTTAAAACCTCAACTTCTTCCCGCTGAGCGAAAATAGCGACCAAGGTTGAATTAAAAATAATCAAACTGCCAAAAATCATAACCAAAACAAGGAAAACCAGGATAAACAGCCTGAGATTATTGGAAACGCCGATAAACTTGTTAATAATTTGCTGATTCTCGGCGTAAGTGACGAACTCGATCAGGGACCGGTAGGGTGACTGATCCAAATAACTCGCGACTTTAGCGTAAGCGGTTGGATCTTTGGCCCGAACAATGAGATAGTCGACGAGGGGGTTAGTGTTAAGTTCGGTCAAAGCTTTCGAGATAACCTGATTGCCGCTGACTTCGCTTTTAAAATTAGTCAGAGCCTCGGCCTTGGTCACGTAAACAACCTGATCGACATTGGGAAAGTTTTCAAGAATCGATTGAAGACTTCGAATATCGCTTTGTTGGGCGCTGGCTTTAAAGTAAACGGAAAAATCAAGTTTGCTTTCAAAATATTTAATTCCTTCTTGGGTAAAATAAAACATAAAAACGCCGCTCCAAAGAAAAAGGCTGATCAAAAAAATCGTCAAGACGCCGACCAAACTCAAAAGTCGCCGATTGAGAGCCATTCGCCAACCCTCCGACCAAACTTTTAAAAAATATCTCATTAGGCTAAAGTAAACCGTCCCGGCGTTTCGTCCTTAATGATCCGGCCGCCGCCAACAATGATAACGCGCTTCTTTAAATAGTCAACGACCTCGCGGTTGTGGGTGGCTAAAATAATCGAAGCGCCTTGCTCGTTAATTTTCATCAACAAGTCGACAATAATCTTGGCGTTGATTGGATCAAGATTACCAGTCGGCTCATCGGCTAAAATAATTTCCGGTTCCATCGCCACCGCTCGCGCGATGGCCAAACGTTGCTTCTCGCCGCCGGAAAGATACTTGGCCAAAACCGGGCTATGATGATTTAAATCAACCAATTTTAACATTTCCTCGGTTTTTTTCCTCGCTTCCCGCATCGACCGGCCCAGAATGTCAAAAGCCAAGTTGATATTTTCAAAAACGCTCCGATCGCCCAAAACTTTAAAATCTTGAAAAATAGTCGTAACGTGGCGTCTTAACTTCGTCACGTCCATTCCTCTTAAATTTTGATAATCAACATTTTTATAGAAAATTTTGCCTCTCGACGGTATCTCCTCGCGATTAATTAATTTCAAAATCGTCGTCTTGCCCGCACCCGATTTTCCCACCAACAAAACAAACTCGCCCTGTTTAATTTCAAAGCTGACATTTTCCAAAGCAGTCGAATTGGGCGGATAAATTTTCGAGACGTTTTTAAAAGCAATCATTTTTAAAATTTAATTATACCATAGACGAAAGGCCAGTTAGAGAATCGCACCGAGAGGATGAATTAAATCAAGGTTGCCGGCCAAAACTTCATCTAAGCGATTAGTGACGTAATTAAATTGATGATCCTTAACTAACTGGTACGGCTGCATCACGTATGACCGTTTTTGATAACCCCAGCCAATTTCCGGCCGGCCGCCCTTGAGTTGGTTCAACTCTTTTACCTCTTCTTCTTCAAGAATTTGGCCAAGACGCGATTTTAAAATTTCGACCGCCTTAATCTTATTTTGATGCTGCGATCGTTCACTCTGACAAACAACCGAAATTTGAAGAGGCCGATAAATAACCCTAACCGCGGTTTCAAGCTTATTGACGTTTTGGCCGCCGTGGCCGGAAGAACGAAAAGTTTGAAACTCCAAATCTTTTTCATCAAGCTCAAAATTAGTTTGAGCCACAAACGGGATAACTTCAACATAAGCGAAACTGGTATGGCGAAGTTTTTGGCTGGAAAAAGGCGAAATTCTGACCAAACGGTGAACGCCTTTTTCGAAATTTAAGACGCCGAAAACCGGCGCTTTGACCTCGAAACTCAAAAATTTATATCCACCAAATTCATTTTGGTCCGACCCGATGATCGTTTTTGACCATTTTTCTTTTTCAAAAAATTTTTCATACATTCGGCCAAGTAAACCAACCCAATCCTCGGCATCCTTGCCGCCAACGCCACTGTAAATATTCAAGACGGCTTGATCGTTAAAATGCTTTTGGTCTTTCAAACAAAAATCCGCGATAATTTTTTTTAAAACTTTCCGACCGGCCTCAATCTCGTTTTTTTTAAAAAAATCAAAAAAGACCTCGACGTTTTTTTTCTTTTCTTTCAAAAACGCCAGCTCCTCAACTAAACGATAGTTTGACTCGACTTGCCAAAAATCGGCCGTTTCGGTTTCAATCTCGATTTTTCCGATTCGATTATTAAGCGAAACTAAATCAAAGACAATCGCCCAGATAACCAATCGTCCGTTCAAACGCGTTATCCAAGACTGATTCAATTTTATTTTTCATTTTTTTCTTTTGGTTCAGTTTGAGTTTTTTCAGCCTGAGCTTGATTCGACGCTTGAACTTGATCCTTAATCTGACCTTGATCTTCTTTTTTATCGGCCGGTTTGCCGTCAACTTCGACCGCGAGAAAATTTTTAATCCGTCCGATAATTTGCTCAAGCGACGAATTCGCCTTAATCATATAATCCTTAACTTGATACTCCTTCGCCCGTTGGACATCTTCTTCCTGACCAAGATTGGAAAGAATTATGATCGGCACCTTTTTAAGGTTGATATCTTTGTTAATCTCGTCGAGAAAACTAAAACCGCTTCGTTTCGGCAAAATCAAATCCAAAAGAACCAGATCGGGATAATCGGAAATGATTTTTTGCAACCCGTCTTCGCCGTCAACAGCGGTAATAACGTCAACATCTTCGCTTTTTAATCTCTTCGCCAGAAGATTTCGGAGAAATTTATCGTCTTCAATTAAAAGGACTTTTGCCATTTTTATTTAAAAAGATTTTTAATTGTCCGGGCTAGTTCTATTTTAACGCTAATCCGGTCCACTTCCAACCAAGATCAGCGGTTTTATAATTCATCGCTTTTTTCATTCTTGATGAATTTTTGAGATTGTGTCAATCTCCGATATTTTAAATAGATATGCTCCATCGCCACCTTCCGGTAGCGATACCTTGTTACGACTTAGCCCTAGTCACCCCACTTACCTTCGTTCCCTGACGAGACCTTCAGGTAAGCAGAACTTCTCTGGCCTGACGGGCAGTGAGTGCAAAGCCCGAGAACGTATTCACCGCGGCATATCTGATCCGCGATTACTAGCGATTCCAGCTTCATGGAAACGAGTTTCAGTTTCCAATCCGAACTAGGCTTGAGTTTTAAGATTACCTCCAACTTGCGTTCTTGGTACTCGTTGTCTCAAGCATTGTATCATGTGTGTTGCCCTGGGCATAAGGGCCATGCAGACGAGACGTCCTCCTCACCTTCCTCTTCGTTAAACGAAGCAGTCTTCTGTGACACTTGTAACACAGAACAAGGGTTGCGCTCGTTACGCCAATTAAGGTTACGATTCACATCACGAGCTGACGACCGCCATGCAGCACCTGTCATACCTTTCAACCTTGCGGTCGAATCGTCTTGGCTTTCACCATGACTAAAACGGTAAGATGTCAAACCCAGGTAAGATTTTTCGTTTACTATCGAATTAAACCACATGATCCACCGCTTGTGCGGGCTTCCGCCTATTCCTTTGAGTTTCAGCCTTGCGGCCGTACTTCCCAGGTGGAGCGCTTAACGCGTTAGCTTTACCTCGGAAAGGGTCGATACTCCCCAAAGTTAGCGCTCATCGTTTACAGCTTGGACTACCCGGGTATCTAATCCGGTTTGCGACCCAAGCTTTCGTCCAAGCAGCGTCAGAACTACCCCAGTTAGCTGCCTTCGCCTTTGGAGTTCCGCACGATCTCATCGGATTTCACCCCTACACCGTGCGTTCCGCTAACCCCTGATAGTCTCAAGTCTGGCAGTATCTTTTCCAGCATAACTGTTGAGCAGTTAAGTTTTAAGAAAAGACTGACCAAACCGCCTTTGGACCCTTTACACCCAGTAAATCCGGGTAACGCTTGAGACCTTCGTATTACCGCGACTGCTGGCACGAAGTTAGTCGTCTCTTATTCCTGAAGTACTGTCAATCCTGTTTTCGAAAAAACAGGTTTCCTCCCTCAGAAAAGTCGTTTACATCCCGAAGGACTTCTTCCGACATGCGGCGTCGCTGGGTCAGGCTTTCGCCCATTGCCCAAGATTCTCGGCTGCTGCCTCCCGTAGGAGTATGGTCCGTGTCTCAGTACCATTGACGGGGAACACCCTCTCAGGCCCCCTACCGGTCATCGGCTTGGTAGGCCATTACCCTACCAACAACCTGATCGGTGGCACCCCCTGCCTAAAGCGAATTACTTCTTTACGCCACTCTTTCTTCTAAAAAATAAATTTTGAAACAAAAACAATTTTTATTTTCAATCTCAAATTTTATTTTTAGAAGAAAGAGTGGAGACGATCAACTATTAGCCTATCTTTCGATAGGTTATGGTTGACTTTAGGGTAGGTCAGATGCTTTTTACTGTCCCGTTTGCCACTGACACCATCTATCAGCAAGCTGACAGAAGTTGTCCGTTTGACTTGCATGCCTTATCCACGCCGCTAGCGTTCACCCTGAGCCAGGATCAAACTCTCTTTTAAACCATTAGTTAAAAAACCTTTGGTCGCGAAGTGATAGAACCTAACCCAGACG
>JAMCWY010000001.1 GCA_023480925.1 Patescibacteria group bacterium | reverse complement strand
TATTGATCGGACCAGCCGGGATGAAAACGTTACTAAGGAAATCGAAAAAAGTTTAAGCCAACAAAATTTTGGCGGCCGGGTCAGCCAAGAAGAAAAATATCTGGTCGTTAATTTCCCGTCCTTAACCGAGGAAAGTCGCAAAGCCTTGTTGAAAAATTTAAACCAACTTAAAGAAGAAATCAGGATTCGGGCGCGGCGGGAGCGAGATGACGCCCTAAAGAGCTTGAAAAACCAAAAAGACAATCGTGAAGTTCCGGAAAATGTTTATTTCAAAAACAAGGAGAAAATCGACGACGAGGTCAAAAAGTTTAACGACGAAATTGACAAACTTTTCAGCGAAAAGGAAAGGGAGGTAAGCCAGTAGTTTTAGCCGAACAAAAGATATTCGTCAACCAAAATATGCTATGAACATTTTATTTTTTATCATTTCTTTGAGTTTTTTAGTTTTAGTTCACGAGTTCGGCCATTTTATCGTGGCGAAAAAATCCGGCGTTGGGGTTGAAGAGTTCGGCATTGGTTTTCCGCCGGCGTTATTCAAGTTTAAAAAAAACGGCACGATTTATTCTTTTAATCTTTTGCTTTTAGGCGGTTTTGTTCGTTTGGCCGGCGAGGACGATCTTAATGTCAAAAACGGTTTTTTAAGTCAGCCAGTCCGGAAAAAAATTTTAATCACGATTGCCGGCATCGTCATGAATTTTCTTCTTGTTTATTTTCTTTTTTCTTTCGGTTACCTTGTTGGTCTGCCCGATTACAGCCCCAAAGTTGCTAACGTGACGATCTTGGAAGTTCTGCCTAATTCGCCCGCAGCTCAGGCCGGTTTAAACTTGGGCGATCGTTTGGTCGAGTTGAAGACAAAAACAAAGACGATCGCGTTGACCGATCCAAACACGGTCAGAAATCTTTTCAGTCGCTACGCGGGCGAACCGGTTAATTTTCTCGTTCGGCGCGGCGATCAGACATTCTGGCGAACAATCACGCCGCAAAAAACCAACAGTCCCAATAACGGCCCGCTCGGCATCTTGGTTGGTTCGTTGACGATAATTAAAAAAAGTTTCCCCGCCAATTTTTACTATGGCTGGGTCAGGACAGTTGACATAACCAGAAATTTCATCACTATCCTCGGTTCGTTTTTGGCTAATTTATTTGAAAAGGGGAAGGGTTTGAACCAGGTTGTCGGCCCGATTGGTATATTCGACCTATATAACCAGATGCGGCTTTTGGGTCTGGGTTATCTTTTCCAATTTTGGGCTTTGATTTCCTTAAACTTGGTCTTAATTAACATTATTCCTTTTCCCGCTCTCGACGGCTGGCGGCTGGCTACTTATTGTTATGAGGGCTTGACCAAGCGGCGCGTTTCAGCCAGAGTTGATACGATTGCCAACCAGGTTGGCTTTGTCTTGTTGATTCTTCTTTTCGTCGCGGTCACGATTAAAGATATTATTCAATTAAAATAAAGCGATGAGGCAGAGCGAGTTTTTATATAAAACTTACAAAGAAAATCTTCAGGAGGAAACGGCCAAGAGCGCCAATCTTCTATTCCGGGCCGGCTTTATTGAAAAAGTCGGCGCCGGCATCTATAATTTTTTGCCGCTGGGCTTTCGGGTTTTGGAAAACATTAAAACAATCATTCGTCAAGAGTTGAACAAGATTGGGGCGCAGGAATTTTTACTGACTGCGCTTCACCCAAAAGAGAACTGGGTCAAGAGCGGCCGCTGGGAAAGTTTTGATGTTTTATTTCGACTCAAAAGTCAGTTGGAAAAAGAATACGCGCTTGGTCCGACTCATGAGGAAATTATTTTCCCGTTGATGAAAAAAATAATTCAGTCTTATCGCGATCTGCCTCGGGCGGTTTACCAGATCCAGACGAAATTTCGCGATGAACTTCGAGCCAAGTCCGGCATTTTGCGGACGCGCGAATTTTTAATGAAAGATTTATACAGTTTCCACCGCGATAATGACGATCTTGAGGCTTATAAAAATAAAGTCGATCAAGCTTATCTCAGAATTTTTAAACAAGTTGGCCTTGAGCCGATTAAAACCAAGGCTTCCGGCGGGACTTTTACATCTGGTTTTTCAACCGAATTCCAAGTCGCGGCCGAGGCGGGTGAGGATTTAATCTACCGTTGTCCGGTTTGCCGCGAGGCTTGGAACGAAGAAGTTTCTCAATCAAACCGTTGCCCTCGTTGTCAGGTTGAGGCTGAAACAATCAATGCGATCGAAGTTGGTAACACTTTCAACCTTGGCGTCAAATTTTCGGAAATATTCAATTTGGTTTATAATGACAATGTTGGTCAGACCGAGTTAGTTTGGGCGGGTTGTTATGGTATTGGTCTGCCGCGAGTTTTGGGCGCGATTGCTGAAACGAATAACGATGATAAGGGAATTATTTGGCCAAAATCGGTCGCGCCTTTTCCGATCCACTTATTGGTTTTGTATTCAAATCAGACAAAGATTGATCAAAAGTTAAAATTGGTCGCGGAAAAACTTTATCAGACCCTAAGCTTGGAGGTCGAAATTTTATACGATGATCGTTTAACCAGCTCGGCGGAAAAATTGGCCGAAGCGGATCTGATCGGATTACCTTTACGACTGGTCCTTAGCCAAAAAAGTTTAGAAAAAAATCAAGTCGAATTTAAAGAAAGAAAAAAACAAAAAATTATTTTAAAACCTTGGCGTGAGGTTAAAACTGAAGTCAGGCGATGGCTAAATTCATCAAACAATTAGTTTTAGGAATAGACCTTGGCACTTCTAATACTTTAGTCTACGCCAAAAAGCAGGGCGTGATTTGGGAAGAGTCGTCCGTCATTGCTTTTAATAAAAAAAATCAAAGTATTGTCGCGATTGGCAAAGAGGCGAAAAAGATGATCGGCCGAGTTCCTGGCACCTTGACCGTGGTTAGGCCGATCCAGCTTGGCGTTTTGACCGACTTTGAAGCGGCTCAGGCGTTTTTGGGCAAGATTTTTGACGATTTTTCCAAAAAATACGTGTTTTTAATCAGACCAGTCGGCATTATCGGTATTCCTTTGAATCTAACCGAGGTCCAAAAACGAGGCGTTATTGACGCGGCCAAAGTAAGCGCTTTTCGCGAAGCTTATCTAATTGAAGAGCCAATCGCCGCGGCTTTGGGCGGTAATCTTGATATCGAAGAGGCGCGAGGACTGATGTTGGTTGACATTGGCGGCGGCACGACCGAGATCGCAGTTTTGTCTTTGGGCGGAATCGTTGTCGGCAAGAGCATTAAGATCGCCGGTGATCGTTTCAATCAAGAAATCGTTAACTATGTCCGGCTCAAAAATAATCTTATTATCGGCGATGGTCAGGCCGAAGAGGCGAAAATCAAAATCGGCAGTATCACTAATCGCGATGATGTTTTTGTTTTGCGCGGCCGCGACGCCATTTCAACTTTACCCAAAGAAGTTAATTTTACTGGTCTGGATTTGCGCGATTGCTTGCTCTCGAATCTTTTGGAGATTATTGACGATATTAGAGACGTTATCAATATTACTCCACCCGATCTTTTGGGCGATATCATCACCAGCGGAATTTATCTGACCGGCGGCGGCAGTTTACTAAAGGGTCTGCCAGAATTTTTTGAAAAAGAATTGAAAGTCAAAATCAACTTAATGGAAGATCCGTTTTATTCCGTTGTTCGGGGCTTGGGCCGAGTGACCGAAGATTTTAATTATTACAATAAGTTCATCATTAGAGATGAAAGACTTCAGTAAAAATAAAAAACTTTTTCTTTTTTTTATTATCGGCCTGACCCTTTGGCTGTTTGGTTTTGCCCGGCCGATTCAAGCCCAGGAAACTCATATTTATCTGGCTAACGCCAGTCTGCGCGACGCCATTGTCGGTTTTTTTGACAACTTTTTTGGTTTCCATATTCAGACGGGCGCGGATGAACAAAGTTATAAACAAAAGTATTTTGATCTTTTAAGAGAGTTGATCGCGGCCAAGATGACTCAGACAATGGAAAAAACAATCAACTCTTTGAGTCAGCTTAAAAGAACTTATCCTGATTCTCAAACTGTTTCATTTTTGGGTCAGGACGATTTTGGTCATCTTTATGTTTCTCGGCCAAGTGGTTCGGTTCGTTTGGGTGCGACCGTTGTCGACAGTAATTGGTTTTTGGTTGGTCGAGTCATTCAGATTGAGCCGAGTTATATCGAGATTCAAACATTAAACTTTCCCGATCTAAAATTCAGCTTGAATAATTTTAGCGGTCAAAATCTTGGCTTGGCTCAAACGACCGGCCTTGGTTATATTAACGTTAATTACGTCGAGCCGAGTCTAAAAGTTAAGCCGGGCGATCTGGTTATAACTTCGGCCAAGGATGATATTTTTTCGCCGAATTTTTTGATTGGTCAAGTTATTCAGGTTGAGCCGACGACCTATTTCCAAAAATTAATCGTTGAACCATTTTCAAAATTTGACGAAAGCCAATTAATTATCGTTCAATAGGGGCCGATGAAAATTTTGTTCTTACTTCTTCTTGATTTCGGCTTAAAAATTTTTGGTCTGAGGATTTTTTTTCTTTTGCCCCTTCTTCTTGTTTATTTCTTCCAAGAAAAAAAAGAATTTTGGCCGCTTTTGTTTTTTTTCAGCCTAATTGAAGATATTTTTGCTTTCGCGCCGCTTGGGTTTTTCCTCTTTTTAATTTCCGCCAGTTTTTTGATCTTGGCTTCGGCCCGGCGGTTTTTAAAGCTAGACGGGCTGGTTGGTTTGATCTCGGCCTTCGCCTTGGTTTTATTTATTCTCACTGGCGGTTTGGCCTGGTCGGCCGGCGTTTTTAGCCTCCATTATTTGCTTATTTTCTATATATTTAATCTTATCTACGCCGTCGCTTTTTTGCTAATTTACTCTTGGCGCCGGCCGGATTTAATCGAGCCGCGGTTTTAGTTTTAAACTTTATTTTTCGTGATGGAATGGTTTGAGGAAAATTTATTTCAAAAACAAGGCCAAGATTTTTTAAAAGAGTTCGATCTGCCCAAAATTTTGCCGCGACTTTTCGTCGCCGCTCTGATTCTTATTTCCTTTAATTTTTTGAAGTTGAATATTTTTAGTCATCAAGAGTACTTGACCACGGCCGAATCTTACGCGACTTTGAAAATTTCCACGAACGCGCCTCGGGGTTTGATTTACGATCGCTATGGCCACTTAATCGCTTCAAATAAACCCAGTTTCGATCTTTTCGTTGATTTAAATCATCTCACGCCGGCCAAGGCCAATCTTTTAAACGAGATCGTTGGCCAATATCATCTTGATGTCCAAAAAATTTACGACTCGTCGGTCGTGGTCAAAAGTTTACCTCGCCAATCTGCTTTGAAAATTCTGACGCTTTACCCGAACGATCTCAGCTTTCGGATTTTAGACAGTTATGAGCGAGTTTATCTCGGCGGCAATGGTTTTGGCAATCTCGTCGGTTATCTTGGCTTTCCAAATAAAACGGAGATGAAAGAATTTGACGTTGGCCCGGACGAACTGATTGGCAAGACCGGAATCGAACAGGCCTATCAAAACTTTTTGCGGCCTCAGCCCGGCGCGGTTGAGTTTGAACGAGACGCGCTTAACGACGTTGTCCGGTTGGTGAAAAAAAAAGAAGCTCAACCGGGCTATAACTTAGTTACAAGTATTGACGAGCCTTTTCAGCAAAAAGCTTACGCGTTGATCAAAAACTACATCGCCCAGATTGGCGTGAAAAAAGCCGTTTTTATCGCGATGGATCCGAACACGGGCGGAATTATCTCGATGATCTCGTTCCCAAATTTTGACAGCGAGGTTTTTGTAAGCGGCCGGTCGGGGGTGGGAAAGCTTCTGACGGATCCGGATCAGCCGCTTTTTGATCGCGCCATCTCGGGTTTATACGCGCCCGGTTCAGTCGTCAAACCGATTACCGCTTGCGGCGCTTTGACCGAACATATCATCTCACCCGATAAAAAAATCTGGGCGCCGGGTTATTTGAAAATTCCCAATCCATACTTTCCCGGCCAGTACACGATTTACAAAGATTGGAACACTTTCGGCTGGGTTGATATGGAACAGGCAATCGCCAATTCAGTTGACGTCTATTTTTACACCATTGGCGGCGGGGCGGGCAATCAGCCTGGTTTGGGCATTGAAAGAGTTAAAAAATATTACGAACTTTTCGGTCTCGGCCAACCAACCGGCGTTGATTTGCTTGACGAAGGCAAAGGCTTCTTGCCAGATCCAACCACGAAAAAAGAAATGCATCCGCTTAACCCGACCTGGTATCTCGGCGACACTTATAATGTTAGTATTGGTCAGGGCGATATGCTGACGACGCCGCTCCAGATCGCGAACTTTACCTCGGCCTTGGCCACGAACAATCTTTACCAGCCTTTTGTCGTTAAAGACATTCTTTCGCCGACATCGTCACAAGTTGTTTACCGGCGTCAGCCTCGACTGATTCGGTCTAACCTAATCAATCCTCAGTATCTTAAAATTGTCCAGGCCGGGATGAGAATGACTGTTACGGCCGGCTCGGCCACGACCTTAGCCGATGCGATCGTGCCGATTGCCGGCAAGAGCGGCACGCCCCAAATTTTAAACAACAGCAAACTTAACGCGATTTTTACCGGCTACGCCCCTTATCGAAAACCCAAGATCGAGATGACGCTTTTGTTCGAAGAAACGCCAAGCGGTTCCGGTCTGAGCCTGCCTCTTTACAAGGAACTGATGAATGCTTACTTCACGATGCATCCGGCCAGCGCGACCTCAACGCCGTAGAAGGCGAGAAAATATCTTGTTTTTCCGTGACATTTTTTTAACTGTATTTTTGCCTCGGCGCTATCGGTAAAACCTTTTTGATCCGATTTAAACCTTAAAATCTAAAAATCGAAGTTTGCTGATTGTTAAGACTAATTTTAGTTTTGGTTATAGGCACCAACCAAGAAGGACTGGATTCGCGCTTGACTTTTTTATTTTTGCCTTTAAAATTCTTTTTACGATGTCAAAAATACTCTCAAAAGAATCGTATCAGCGTCTAAAAGAAGAGATCGAGATTTTAAAAAAAGAGAGTCGGCGCGAGATTGCCGAAAGAATTAAAACCGCCCGCGGTTTTGGCGATCTTTCGGAAAACGCCGAGTACAAAGAGGCGCTTGACGCTCAGAGTCAGTTGGAGTTGAGAATTTTCCAACTCGAAAATGTTTTGAGAGAGGCGACCGTGATCAAATCGAGCCGGGAAGGCGATAAGATCAGGCTCGGCTCGGCTTTCGAAGTTAAAAATTTGAGAACGGGGAAAAAGCAAAAAATGGTCTTGGTCAGTTTTAATGAAGTAAGCCCGCTTGAAGGAAAAATTTCGCCCGAATCGCCTTTGGGCGCGGCTTTTGTCGGCAGGAAAAAAGGCGACGTTGTCGAGGTTGAGATCGCGGCCAAGAAACAAAAATTTCAAGTCTCTAAAATAATCAAATAGCTAAAATTAGATCATAAATTAAAAATAATCGCGTTGGAGCTTTTGATTCAGCCCGTCTTTGCTCAAAGTCTTAAAGATTTTTCACTTTTTTAATTTGGCCGTTGTTTTTTAGGGCTATCGCGTCGCGCGCTTTTGATTTATAATTTTTAAATAAGTTAATGTTCAGACATTACGATATTCGGGGCAGGTTTCCTGAGGAAATTAATTTCGCCTTGGCGAATTTTTTGGCGATCGAGTTCAAGAAATTTTTGGTTAAAAAAAAATTTCAAGAAAAAATTTTAATCGCTCAGGATTTGCGTCCGTCCAGTCAATCTTTGGCCGCGGCGATTAAAAAAGTTTTCCCGTCGGCGCGATTGTTGGGTTCGGCGCCGACGCCGCTTTTTTATCACCTTGTTTTGAAAGAAAAAAAGCCAGGCGTGATCGTGACCGCCTCGCATCTTGACCCGGATTTCAACGGTTTCAAATTTTTTCTGCCTAGTAATGAAATTTGGACTTATTCAGGCCAGTGGCCAAAGCTTAAGTCTGGTCCGGACGAGGCTGAGTTTAATTTTAATCAAAAAAACGTGGCTGAATCGAACCCGAACGTTTATAAACGGTACCTTGATGATTTAAAAAAGTTTTTTAATTTTAAGCGAAAACACCAATTTAATTTTGATCGGTCGAACCAAAGCGCCAACGTTTTTTTATTCCAGCTTTTACCAAAAGTTTTTCCGCGAGTAAAAATTAAGCCGCGGGCGAAAATTTTTGTCCGATCCGATTTTGACGGCGACCGGCTTGAAATTTGGTTTGACCAAAAAAAGCTTTTAACCGAAACGATTTTGAGTTTGTTTTTGCGCGATCAAAATTATGAAAAAATTGGCCTGCCGATTGTTTTAAGCGAACGTTTGAAAGAAATTTTCCCGAATAAAAAGTTTTATCTAATTCGGACCGGCCATTCAAGCTTTAAAGCCGCTTTTAATCGTTATCGACTTGACTTGGCCATTGAACCGTCGGGTCATTTTTATTTTTTCAAAGAGATCCAGACCGAAGCGCCGCTGATGGCTCTGTTAAAATTATTCGCGCTTGAAGAAAGCGAGGATTTGGATGAACTAATCAAGGGATTTCATTTCCAAATCGACCGTTTTACTCTAAACTTTGACCAAAGCCAATTTCGATTTTTGATTAAAGATTTAACCAAAAGTTTTTGCTTTAAAATAAAAAGATTTGACGGGGTTGAGTTAAAAAACGATTTTGGTCGCGTTCATCTTCGATTTTCTCAAACCGAAAAAAATCGGTTGCGGGTTTTGGTTGAAGGAAAAGAGTCGGGGCGGATTAAAAAATTTATTCAAATATGGCTCAAGAAGAATTCCTAAGAAAAATTTTAAGAATTTATCCGTGGTTTTTTATTATCCTTATTTTCAGTTTTATCGTCCTAAACGGTTTTTATTCTATTTATGTTTCAACTTACATCTCGCCGCCGGGCCAAACAATTTACATTCCGCCTCAGAGTTCAATGGGCGCGGTGACGAACGCGCTCAACCGGGCCAACATTGTCCGGTCAAGTTTTTACCTGAAAGTTTATCTTTATTTGAGCGGTCAGGCTCAAGCGATTAAGGCCGGCTATTATAATTTTCAAGGCGATCTGAATATTCCGGCCGTGGCCAAGATGCTGGTCAGGGGTGGCCGCGGGATCAAAATCGCTTTTCCCGACGGTTTAAGTTTGATCGAAGTTCAGGGTTTGCTTAACCAAAGTTTATCCAATAAAAAGATTGATTTAACCAAAGCCAAGTTGGCCGATTTTTCCAATATCGATCTGAATAAATATTTTCCGGCCACGGCCACGCTCGAAGGTTTTCTCGCGCCGGACACTTATGAGTTTTTTCCGGAAGAAACCACTCATTCGATTGAAGAAAAGTTTTTGGCCAACTTTTCCAAAAAATTTCTCCCGCTTTTTTTGAAAAATCCCGGCCAAAATTTTTACCAAAATCTAATTATCGCTTCGTTGGTTGAGAAAGAGGCGAAGAATCCGAACGATATGCGGGTTGTCGCCGGCATCATCGAAAAACGGTTGGCTAACCATAAGCCGCTTCAGATCGATTCGAGCATCGCCTATGTCAAGTGTTCGGCTTATCCCTGCAGCTGGCAAGTTAACGCTTCCGATTTAAAGACTAACTCGCCTTATAACACTTACAAAAATCTCGGTTTGCCGCCAACGCCGATTTCTAATCCTGGCCTTGACGCGATTAGCGCGGCTTTTTCACCGCTTAAAACCGATTACTGGTATTATATCACCACCAACAAGGGCCAGATGATTTTTGCCAAAACATTAAGAGAACAAGAGTCTAATATCAACCGGTATTTAAGATAATTTTCAAAAGTTCTATTAAAATAAACTAATAAGTTTTTCGTTGCTCCCCCTATATTATTTTGTTTGGTGGCGTCAATTAGAACTTGATCGCCACCATTTTTTTGGCTAAAATTTTTTTAATTTAACCTGGAGGTGACAAACAACTTGGCCGCCGATTTTTATTTTTAGCCGATTTTTATTTTTTCAATTCGAACTTGCCAAACTGTTTTTTTATAACCTTTCTTTTTGCGATAACGAGTTTTGGATTTGAATTTCCAAACTAAAGTTTTTTTGATTTTTTCTCCGACTAAACTCGCTTCAACCTCGCCTTGGGCGAGAAAGGGGTTGCCTAAAAAAAGTTTGTCCGATTGATCGTCGTAAACCAAAAGAATCTTGTCGAAGATAATTTTATCTTTATCTTTGGTTTTGATTTTTTCGATTTCGATTTTGTCTTTTTCTCTAACTAAATATTGTTTACCGCCGGTTTGAATCACTCCTAACATTTGAATTTAAAAATTTAAATAAAATAAATACAGCCAACTAATTAAGTTAACCGCGACGACGATTAAGTTAAGTTTATCGAAAACCTCAAGGTTTTTAAAAACCAAACCCAGAATTAAATTATAAATAAAAATAGCGCTAAAAACAAGAGGAATATACCAGAGGTCGATTTTAGGCGCGATCTTGTAATTATTTTGGCCGGGGTGATAGAAGACAACGATTTCGGTTGTTCGAACGAAATGGGCAAAAATTAGCCAGGGCAGGAGAATTAGCAAAATTAAAGCGATTTTTCTAAAAAATTCCGGCTTGACCATTAGTTTTGGCTGAGAAGGATTAATTCTTTGGCGATTAAATTGGCGGCTTGAAGTTTGGCGAATTTAAGCGCGGCCACGCTCATGCTCTTTTTTGTTTCAATGTCGACGAGCAAGCTTTTGACCATCGCGACCAAGATATTTTTATTAAAATTCGGCTGTTCGATCACGACCGCGGCGCCGGTTTCAGCGAAGTCATAGGCATTTTCGATTTGATGGCGGTTGCTGGTCGTCTCGGGCAGAGGTACGAGGATTGAAGGTTTGCCGGCCGCGGCGATTTCAAAAATGGAACTGCTGCCGGCCCGGCTAATAATAATGTCGCTCATTTTTATCAGTTCAATCAAATCGCGATGATCGATAAAGGCGAGAGGATGATAATCGGATTTTTTCGTCGGCAGATTTTCTAAAATATAACCTTGGGCGATCAGCCTCGCGTCCTCAAAATTTTTCCGGCCGGTTTGATGAATAATTTGACTCAGATTTAAAAGTTCAGCCAACGATTCGAGCGCGACGTCGTTGATCTTTTGGCTGCCCTGAGAGCCGCCGATGATTAAAATAATCGGTCGGGTTCGGTCAAGACCAAATTTAATAAAAGTCGTCTGGTCCGGTTCGATTTGGTTAAAATCCAAATCAATCGGTTGGCCGACTAAGGCGGTTTTGGCCGCGGGAAAATATTTTTTCGCTCGATTAAAAGCAACGGCGATTTTTTTCGCGAACTTGGCGGCGATGAGATTGCTTTTGCCCGGGATTGAATCGGATTCGTGGATTAGGATCGGAACGCGGAAGAACCAACCCGCGATCACGACCGGCAGACTGCCCGGTCCGCCCTTGGAAAAAATCGCGTCCGGCATTGTTTTATAAATAGCCCAAAATGCTTGGATTAGACTAAGGGGAAATTTTAAAATATCAACAATATTGCGCGGGTCAAAATAGCCCCGCCACTTGGCCGAGGCAATAATACTAACGGCGATATTGTTTTGAAGTAAAGTTTTTGGTTCAAGTGGTTGGCCGCCCAGATAAAAAACTTCCAATGCTTGGCCGGTTTGGCGCGCTTCTTCGAATAAGGCTTGGCTTACAGTTAAAAGAGGGAAAAAGTGCCCGCCGGTCGAGCCGCCCGTGACGCAGATAATTGTTTTTGGCATAGTTTGTTTTAACCAGTGAAAAAATAAATTTGGTCAATTTAATTTTAAATTAATTCGATCTTTTTATTATAAGGCCAGAAGCATAGTGGGTCTAAAAAGACCATGGCTAAACCAAAGAAGTTGAAATTTAACGAGTCGGTTTTTGAGTTATTCACGAATTTGACAAACGCGCGATATTTTGTTATAAATAGACGAGTGATCAAATAATGATCGCTTCGTTCACTAATCAAGAAAGGAAAATGATTATGGCTATGATTCGTCTGCCCAGTGGCGACAAGATTGAAATAGGAGAGCTGACTTTGCTTTCTTCTTCGTCTTTCCAGGATTTAGGTATTAACTACAGCGAGTCGATTTTGTTGACGCCAATCGATCTAAAGTGGTTGGTCTTCGTTCTTTTGGAGGAAGATTTGGTCTATGACGGTTCAGCCTATCAACGGAATCAGTCGAGGATCGTCTTTGTCACTAAGAGTTCGGCGCGACGGATTTGCGACCGGATGAATTCTTGCCGGCGGAACGGAACGCAACACGAAAAATTTCCGCTTGAAGCCGCCGACTATTTCGTCAAGTGGGGTGAGGCGGTCAGGAACATTTTGCCAAAATCGGAGTGGTCTTATTTTTATGGCCAAGGCTTGACTCCGGCCGAGGCGATTAAAAGGCATTGCGTCGATCGAATGCCGTCGTTTGCGGATCGGTCTTTCGAATAATTTTGAGAAAGTTAATCTTGACGCTTTCGTTCATTGCTCGC
>JAMCWY010000021.1 GCA_023480925.1 Patescibacteria group bacterium | reverse complement strand
CTGCCGATGTAAATCATTTCAAATTCTATTTTTTATTATAAATAATCTTAATCAAAATAATAAAACGCCTTTATTCAGGAGGTAGGGAGAATAAAGGCGTTCTGTCTCTTGCTGGTTTCTTTTTATCGTACCATTTAAATTATAACCGAGCAAGGGAAAAAAGTCAAGTAAGAGTTGTGGATAATGTTTTACTCAAGTTTGGCCAAAATTAGTTTGACCAGAAACGAAAATTCATTTTTCCAAGCTCTTTTTTTAAATTGGGGTAATTATTTAAGTTTGGGTCGTCGTTAATAATCGTCTCAGCTGTTTTTTTCGCTTTTTCGACTAATTCGATGTTTTTTAACGCTTCCATGGCCAAGTCGGGCAGGCCGGATTGGTTTTGACCAAGCAGTTCGCCCGGTCCTCTGATTTCAAGATCTTTTTCGGCCAGTTCCAGGGCGTCGTTGGAATCAACTATGGCTTGAAGCCGGCGGGAAATAAGGCTGGAATAGTTTTGGGGCGCGAGAAAACAATAACTTTGATGGATTGAGCGGCCGACTCGACCGCGAAGTTGGTGCAGTTGGGCCAGGCCGAATCTTTCCGCGCCTTCAATAACAATAACGGTCGCCTGAGGTAGATCAAGGCCAACTTCAATGACCGACGAAGAAACTAATATTTGGATTTCAGCCGAGCCGAGCTTTCTGATTATTTTATTTTTTTCCTCCGATTTCATCTTGCCGTGGAGCAGTTCGACTTTAAATTGGTTAAATTCTTTTTTAATTTTTTCAAATTCTTCTTTAACCGATTTAATCTCGGAATTTTCCGTCGCTTCAATTCGGGGGCAGACAAAAAATGTTTGATGTCCGAGTCGGAGTTGGGTTTTAATAAATTCGATCATCTTTGTCCGATCGTTTGGCTTAAGTAAAAAAGTTTTAACCAACTTTCGTTCTTTTGGCATTTCTTTGATCGTGGAAAGATCAAGATCGCTGTAAAACGACAGAAAGAGCGTTCGGGGAATTGGTGTTGCACTCATCGTTAGAAAATGAGGAAAAAAATTTGGCGAAGCCAGACCTAGAAGTTTTTTTCTTTGGTTGATGCCAAACCGTTGTTGTTCGTCGATAATAACAAGACCCATTCGCGGAAAAGGCGTTTTTGATTCGATCAGAGCGTGAGTGCCAATAATCAGATCAGCCTTTTTTTGATGAATGAGACGAAAAATAACTTCTTTTGTTTTGGTTGAGCGAAAACCTTTTAGACCCAAACAGGCCTCTTTTGAGACGATTAGACCGAGATTAATGTCCATCTGGCTAAAATCTTTTAAAAATCTTTGGAAGTGCTGTTTGGCTAAAATTTCAGTTGGCGCCATCATAATGACTTGATAGCCGTTAGCGATTGTGGCCAAGGCGGCGATTTCGGCTAAAATTGTTTTGCCCGAACCAGTCTCACCCTGAAGGAGACGATTCATCGGCCGAGTTTGGTTGATGTCGGTCAGAATATCCTTAAGCGCTTTTTTTTGACCGGCGGTTAAATTAAATTTAAATTGATTGAGAAAAGTTTGAATTAGCTCGGGCCTTGGTTTAATCGCCGGCGCCGATTCAAAACTTAATTTTTTTCTCTCTCGAATGAGATTGAGTTGAATATAAAAAAGTTGTTCAAAGACTAATCGGTCTTGGGCTTTTTTTAGTTCGGTTAAACTTTGAGGTTGATGAGAGACTTTGATCGCCTGGCCCAGATCAATCAAACTGATGTCCGATCGAACTGATTGAGGCAGGGGATCGTCGAGTTGATCGAGGTTGTATTTTTTAAGAATCAAATCGATAATTTTTTGAATAAGCTTGCTCGGCCGTTCGTCCGTTTCGGAATAAATTGGTATAATCTTTGGTTCAAATTTGAAATCCAATTCAAGTCGATGAAACTTAGGATTATTAAAGTAGGGGCCGAATTTATTTTCACTGACCTTGCCCCAAAATAAGAACCGATCTTTGCTTTTAAGATTATTGATAATATATGGTTGATTAAACCAGACGACTTTGATTGAGCCGGTTTTATCTTCAACTTGGCCTTGAACGATTGTCAAACCGCGCCGGCTCGCCCTGAAGATTTTTAAGTTTTTAACTTGGCCGATAATAACGTTTTTTTCTTCGACGATTAAATCTTGGATCGGTCTAATCGTCGTCAGATCTTCGTAACGATAAGGGAAAAAAAAGAGGAGATCTTTAACTGTTTTAAGATTATTTTTAGCTAAACGTTCTTTTGTTTTTGGGCCAATGCCTTTGAGATCGTCTAATTCAACTTGAAGATCTTTGATTGTCATTGTTAAGTGGTTGATTCTAAATTTTATTTTAATTATAATATATTGATATATTTTGATAGAATTGGCAAATAAAAAATGATCAGAGGCCTGTTAAGTTTAATTATCGTTTTTGTTTCAGCTTGGCCGTTTTTAAATTTAGTTGAATCGAAACAATATTTTTTCAGCCGTCTTTGGGATCATTTGAGTCAGCCGGTTAATTGTCGAATTTTTTTTAAATGGCGCGAGTGGCTATTTGGTTTGATTGTATTGGTTTTATTTATTTTGGTTTTATTCGGATATGTTTTGGAATTAAATCAAGATCAAGTCAGTTTGGTTTTTCTTTTGATCATTTTTATTTTCGCTCTCGGCCAACGTTGGTTCGATTTGGTTAAGCGGCTAAAAACCAAAATTGGGTCGAAGTTTATTTTTAATTTTGTTTTCGTTTCCTCGCTTAATTTTTGTTTTTTAATTCTTGGCCACGATTCTCTTTTGGTTATTTTCATTCTTTTGATCAGTTTAATCCAGTTCGCTTTTGTTTTAATTTCAACCAAAATCGGCGATTGGTTCATTGGTTTCTTTGATTCAATTAAATTTTTGTCGTCTGGACGGGGGAGCGACAAAAAGAGGGAAACGGGAGATTAACGAAGTTCGAAATGAAAGAATTAATTACGCCCGACCTTTGGCCAAATTTTGAGGCGGATGATTTAAGTTTGATCAAACGTTTGGCTTTTGGTTCGAGCCGGCCTTTGGCGGTGGGCGATGGTCAGGCGAAAATTTTCAAAGAACTAAATTATTTTTTTCCTAATCGAAAAATTTTTCTCTTCACGAGCAAAAATTTCGCTTTGGAATTTTTGCTGAAATTTTATTTTCAAAGAAGTCAACGGCGTCAAGTTTTGATTCAAGCTTTTAGCTCGTTCGTTTGGCCAAAGGCGATTATGGCCGCCGGCGGTCAGCCGATTTTTCTCGACTTGGGAAAAAATTCTTTAAATTTCGATCTTGAGAGTTTAAAGAAAAAAATCAGCGATCGAGTTGGAATTTTGATAACGCAAAATTAAAAATAAACTTCGACC
>JAMCWY010000005.1 GCA_023480925.1 Patescibacteria group bacterium | reverse complement strand
AAGTCGCCGCCGCGGATTAACTCTTTGGCGAAATCAATTAAATCTTTTAACTGACTTTCGTAAAAATGTTTTGTCTTTTCTTCGGCCAGGCCGGATTCGATCGCCTTCTCAACCGTAAATTTTGTCTTAACGCCGAAAGCGACAAGATAGTCAACCTTGGACGCGATCTTTTGGCCAAAATCTTGGTGAACCTCAAGCGCGTATTTGCCTAAATTCAGCATATCGCCAAGAATTAAAATCTTGCGCCGGCCGGGCAAACGTTGAAAAGTATCAAGATCCTCTTCAAGCGACTGGTCAGTCAGATAAAAACTGTTGTCCAAAATCCAAGCGCCGCGAGACGATTTAATCAGACTGAAACGATGGGCCAAACCCTGAAAATTTTCCAAAACATCGACAACTTCGGTCAAGGAAAAACCAATCTCCAAAAACAGTCCGGCGCTGGCCAAACTAGCGTAGATCGCACCTTTGCCGAAAATATTTTTGAGAAAAACTTGGCGCTGACCCAGCGGCGTCATCAGCTCGAATCTTGTTCCACAAGCCTCCGGCTCTGTTTCAAGATTACAGTAAATTTCAATCACCGCGGCTCTGATCCAATCGGACGCCTCAGCCGGAAGATCAAACTGCCTTAGGCTGAAAAAAACCACTTTCGCCCGAGCGGCCGGACTAAGCTCAACCAAATTTAAATCGTCGGCGTTAAGGCAAACCGCGCCAAGCTCGTTGGCTTTTTTGACCAAGATTTTTTTTCGCGCCAGAATTTTATCCGATCCGGCGAAAACATCGGCGAAAGGAGGAAACTTAGTCGTGGCGGTGATAATTAGATAATCAATCTTAATCCGACTGATCCAGTAATCAACCAGATCCGACCGCTCAAAGCCAAACTCGATAACCAGATACTCGGGATAAGCGACCCGACTGAAGTAAAGTTTTAAAAATCTGGAAACGATCTTAAACCAACTAATTTTTTCCAAGCCGGTCTGATTTTTTCCCGGCAGAAGCAAGAATGTCAACGGCGCGGCCAAGCGATGATCGGCGTGATAATTAGCGTTAAAAACGCTTTTTGTTCGCTTCAACCCGCTTTCGATTATGGCCGCGGTTAAACTTTTACCATCGCTGCCGGAAACCAGAATAATCTTAGGCTGATATTTTCGATAAATTAGGTTGGCGAAAAAATTTATCATTGGTAATATAATATTATATAGCAATGAAACCAGAAAACGAACTTCGACCGGGCGAGGCTGAATTAGTCAAACATTTTGAAAACCGGCCGGAATTCAATCAGCTCCGAACCGAAGCGATGACCGAAATCGACGCCCGCCGAAAAACAAAAGAAGGCGTTGACGATATTCTAAACGAACTAAAAAAAGAAATCGGCGCTTTGCCCGAGATTAAGAAAGAAGCTAAGACTCACCACGAACCTCTGCCCAGCTTAATCAACACCCTGAGCTTGGCCGTTGAGTTGGCTATCCACGAAAATATCAAAAAAGGACTTAATCTCATTCTTTCAACTCGAGACCCATTTATGATAGACCAGTTTCATGATCTTTTGGCCGGACATTTTTTTCAAACGCTCGTCAATAATAATAAAATAAGATTAATTGGATAAACGATGGCGATTAATTTGCGCAATTATGTTTTTGAACCGAAAACAGTTTTATTTTGGGGTTCAATTTGGTTTAGCTTGGGCTTGGTTTTTATCATCACCGCCGTCGCCTTGATTAAACGTTATCGTCAGAGTGTTCAAGTCAGATTATCGCTTAATTATGTTTTACTTTTGATCGAACTGCCGAAGTATTTTAATCTCAATCGGGACCCGAATCAGCCAAGCCAAAAAGTCAGCGATGAGATTAATAACTTTGAAAATTTCATTAACACCCTAACCTCGCTCAAATATCCAATCGCTTTCGAGATCGCCACGCCTCACACCGGCGAAGAAATTTTTTTCTACCTGGCCGCGCCGAAAAAACACGCCCAAATTTTTCAAAAATCAATCCGGGCTTTTTGGCCCGGCGCCGAAGTTTCGATCGTTAAAGAAGATTACAATCTTTTCAACCCCGAAGGCGTCGCCGTTGGTTCAATCGTTAGACTTAAATCTCATTACTTTAAACCAATCAAAACCTATCGAGAAATCTCAATTGGCAACGCCGACCCGCTCGACGCCTTTTTGGCCGCGTTTAATAAACTTTCAAAAGAAAGCGAAGGCTTGGCTTATCAAATTATAATCAGCCCTCTTAAGCGCGAGGAAAACGATCGGATCAAAAAAGCGGTTGAAAAAATCAGACAGGGCAAAAGTTTCGAGGAAGCCCTAGGCGGCATCGGCAAAGAAATTCAAGAGGCTTTGATCAAATCGCCTCAAAGCCCAAACAGTCTTGATCCAAAAGAAAAAATCAAACCCTTGGATGAAATCCTGGTTAAAAATCTCGAAACCAAAATGCTCAAGCCCTTCTTTCAAACCAACATTCGCCTAATCGTCGCGACCGCCAACGCCCTTGACGCCAACGAGATTATCTCGACAATCGAAAATTCCTTTCATCAATTTGTCAATCCCGGGTTAAATGAATTCGTTATTTCAAGACTGAGAGGCCGAGCCTTGCGCAATCTTGTTTATCAATTTTCCTTTCGGATTTTTAACCAAAGTCAAACCCTAAAGCTTAACTCCGAAGAGATCGCTTCATTTTTTCACTTCCCCACTTCTCAGACTCGATCACCGATTATTCATTGGCTCGCTTCAAGGACGGCGCCGCCGCCGGTAAAACTGCCCAGTCAAGGCGTGACTTTAGGCGAAAGCGTTTACCAAGGCCAGCGCGAACCGGTTCGAATTGACCGGATCGATCGTCTTCGCCACATTTACACCATCGGTCAAACCGGCACCGGTAAAACGACCCTGCTAAAAAATATTATCGAACAGGACATTAAAAATGGCGACGGTGTTTGTTTTCTCGACCCCCATGGCGATGTCGCCCAAGAAATCCTCGGCCTTGTGCCCAAAAGCCGGATTGACGATTTGATTTATTTCAACCCGGGCGATCCAGAGCAACCCTTGGCTTTAAATATTCTCGAATACGATCCCGCTTTTCCGGAACAAAAAACTTTTATCATCAACGCCTTGATTGAAATTTTGGAAAAACTTTATAACCTCCGCGAAACAGGCGGACCGATGTTCGAACAGTACCTGCGTAACTCGCTTCTGCTGATTATGGACGACCCGAGCTGGGGCTACACCCTGATGGAAGTCTCGCGCGTTTTTGTCGACGCCTCTTTTCGCAAAGACTTAATCGCTAAATGTAAGAATTACCCCGTGGTCGAATTTTGGACCAAGCAAATTCCAGCCGTCGGCGGCGAACTCTCGCTCGAAAATATGATCACTTGGATCACCTCCAAACTTAATCCATTCATCACGAACGACTTTGTCCGGCCGATCATTGCCCAGTCAAAATCAAGCTTAAACTTTCGCCAGCTCATGGACGAACGAAAAATTCTGATCGTCAATCTAGCCAAGGGTCGGATCGGCGAAACTAGCTCATATTTAGTTGGAATGATTTTGGTCGCGAAAATTCTGGCCGCCGCCTTTAGCCGCGTTGGCGTCGCCGAAAATCAAAGAAAAGATTTTTATCTCTTTATCGACGAGTTCCAAAATTTCGCCTTCAAAGGCATCGCTTCAATTTTGTCCGAGGCGCGAAAATATCGGCTGGCGCTTGTTCTCGCCCACCAGTACATTAAACAATTACCAGAAGAGATCGCCGCCGCGGTCTTTGGCAATGTTGGCACGATTATTTCCTTT